>CAZBUW010000101.1:0-9831 GCA_964495195.1 uncultured Roseburia sp. | reverse complement strand
CATCATACTGGGAGATTTTTTTAATTGTCAAATTTCATGTTCTATAGGAATGCTTCTTCTATAATAATATGGTCAGTGCAAGTCATTTTTCACACAGAAAAACCCGGAGGCAGATTTCTCTGCCTCCGGGTCTTGTATGTTAAAATATGAAAAAGCTTTTGACTCATTCTGTGTGTTCCTTCATGCAAGCATGATTCACACACTGCATGGGCTATGACTGAACTGTTAAACTTACTTTACAGATGCCAGATGTCCTCGTTGTACTGCGCGATGGTTCTGTCAGATGAGAAAAATCCAGCCTGACTGATGTTAATCAACATCTTCTTCGCCCATGCCATACGGTCTTCATAGTCAGCGTAGATACGCTCTTTCGTCGCAACATAGTCTTTGAAGTCCGGCAGCGTCATGAACCAGTCTTTGTTCAATAACTCTTTATACAGACGCTCTAAGTTCTCTTTGCAGCCGATTGCCAGCAGTTCATCGCTCACGATGAAATCGATTGCTTTCTTGATGTCCTCATCCTTGTCGTAGTAGTCCTTAGATACATAATCTGCTTTCTCGTAGTGCTCGATTACAGCCTCGGAAGACTCTCCAAAGATATAAATGTTGTCGTCGCCTACGAAGTCGTGCATCTCAACATTCGCTCCGTCCATGGTTCCGATTGCCACGGCACCGTTGAGCATGAACTTCATGTTAGATGTTCCGGATGCCTCTTTAGAAGCAAGGGAAATCTGCTCATGGATATCTGCTGCAGGAATCAATTTTTCAGCCAGAGTCACGTTGTAGTTCTCTACCATAACAACTTTCAAATACGGAGCCACTTCCGGGTCCTTGCTGATGAACTCCTGCAAGCAGAGAATCAAATGAATGATGTCTTTGGCAATGATGTACGCCGGAGCTGCTTTCGCACCGAAGATAACGGTGATTGGTCTTGCAGGTTTCTTACCGGCTTTGATTTCGAAATACTTGTGGATGACATAGAGTGCATTCATCTGCTGTCTCTTGTACTCGTGAAGTCTCTTGATCTGAATATCGAATACAGAGTTCTCATCGAGCTCGATTCCCTGCGTCTTAGCGAGGTAATTCTTGAGCTCCGCCTTCTTGCCTGCTTTTGTATCTAACAATTTCTGTAAAACAGCAGGATCGTCTGCGAACTTGCCCAATTTTTCCAATTCTGTTGCATCCTTCTTGAAACCGTCTCCAATTAAAGATGTAATTAAATCTGTCAATTCATGGTTGCAGTGCAGCAGCCAACGGCGGAATGTGATACCGTTTGTCTTGTTGTTGAACTTCTCCGGATAAAGCTTGTAGAAGTTGTTCAGCTCAGAGTTCTTTAAAATCTCCGTGTGAAGGTATGCAACACCGTTTACACTGTATCCGTAATGGATATCCATGTGTGCCATATGAACACGCTTTTCCTCATCGATGATGGCAACAGATTTGTCGTTGAATTTCTTATTTACACGGCTGTTCAATTCATAGATGATTGGCAGCAACTGTGGGACTGCTTTCTCTAAGAAATGAATCGGCCATTTTTCCAATGCTTCCGCAAGGATGGTGTGGTTGGTGTATGCGCATGTCTTAGATACGATATCGATTGCTTCATCCATCAGGATTCCGCGCTCCATGAGGAGACGAATCAACTCCGGGATTACCATACTTGGATGGGTATCGTTGATCTGAATCACTGCGTACTCGTTCAAGTCGTGTAAATCGGAACCTCTCTCGATTGCCTCGTCGATGATAAGTCTTGCACCGTTGCTTACCATGAAGTACTGCTGGTAAACACGAAGGATACGACCTGCATCGTCGGAATCATCCGGATAGAGGAACAATGTCAGGTTCTTTGCGATGTTCTCCTTGTCGAAATCGATTCCGTCGCCTACAAGACTCTCGTCAACAGACTCAACGTCGAACAAATGCAATTTTGTCGTTCTGTTGTCGTAGCCTAAAACATCGATGTCATACAGTCTGGACTGTAAGGTAAATCCGCCAAACTGGATTGGGTAAGTCACGTCCGTCTTCGTCAGCCAGCTCTCTTTCTCAATCCATGGGTTTGGTGTCTCGTGCTGTAAGTTTTTCTCAAATACCTGTTTAAACAAACCATAGTGATAGTTTAATCCGATTCCGTCACCGTTCAAGCCGAGGCTTGCGATGGAGTCAAGAAAACATGCCGCAAGACGTCCGAGTCCGCCGTTTCCCAAAGATGGTTCCGGCTCAACTTCCTCAATCTCGCTTAAGTTCTTGCCGCTCTCGGCAAGTTCTTTCTTCACATCCTCGTAAATGCCGAGGTTAATCAAATTGTTTGATAACAATTTGCCGATTAAGAACTCTGCGGAAATGTAATATAATTTACGTTTTCCCTTGTTGCTCTCCTTCTCTTTTGCCATCTCTTTTGTCATTTCCAACAAAGCGTAGTAAAGTTCTTCGTTGGTGCACTCTGCAATTTTCTTGTCATACTTCCGGGTTACAATTTTCTGTAACTTCATAAAATATTCCCTCCGAAAAAAATTTTTTGATTGATTGTTTCGTATTTTTTCGTAACGCTTGTAATTTATGATTTTATTATAGTCTCACTTCTCATGTTTTTCTTGTAATATTTATCTAAAAAGTGGTACAATTCTATCATGAATATATTAGAATATGAAAACTATCAGGAAAAAATTAAACACGGCAACCCACTCTTTCCTTATATTACTTATCTGTGCTCAATTCCGCTGGATTTTCCTTATGTTCCGGTTCACTGGCACGATGAAATCGAAATTATCTATGTGAAAAAAGGAAGGGGCATCGTCACGGTCGATCTGAAGGAGTTTCCGGTGGAAGCCGGAACACTCGCGCTGATTCTCCCCGGACAGCTCCACTCCATCACGCAGTTTGAATCCGAATCCATGGAGTACGAAAATATCATTTTTCACCCAAGCATCCTTCTCTCGAAGAAGACGGACTCCTGCAACACCGAGTATATCGAGCCGCTGCTCCACGGAAACGTCGCCGTTCCGATGTTCTATCAGCCGTCCGCACCCTACTATCAGGAAATCGCCGCCTGCATCGACGCCAACGACGAAATCAGCAAGACCAACCCGCCGGGCTACCAGCTCTTCATCAAGAGCCAGCTCTATCTGCTCTTTTTTACGCTGTTCAACAAATGCAGTTTAAAAGAGATTCCAAAAAAAGACTACAAGTCTCTGGAAAAGATGAAGCTGATCATAAAATACGTGGAAAACAACTATATGAATAAGATTACGATTGAGGAGATGGCGAATGAAGTCGGTTTAAGCCAATCGCACTTTATGAAATATTTTAAAAATACGATGGGCTCTTCTTTTATTGATTATCTGAATGAATACCGCCTGACGATGGCATCGCGCCTGCTGCTGTCATCGGAATCTTCCATCTTAGACATTGCGGCGGAGGTCGGGTTCGATAACCTCTCCTACTTTAACCGCATCTTCAAGAAGAGATTTGCCATGACGCCGAGCGCGTATCGCAGGAAGTACACCCTGTAACGCCGGGGACGTTCGCTGGGGACGCACCCTTTTGTCCAATGGGGACGCACCCTTTTGTCCAATGGGGACGCACCCTTTTGTTCAACAGGGACGCACCCTTGGGGCAGGTTTGTGTAATTTTGTTACATATCGCAAGAAGAGATACTGTTTTGCAAAATTGGGGAATGAATTAGTATCTCTTAATATCTTTGTGTTACGCCAGCAATCAGCAGACACGATGTCTGCAAACGGCACAACTGAGCCATGGATGGCGAATTTGTGCCGTTTGCGTCAACTGCTGATAACTATTTCAAAGATATTTAGAGATACTTATTCATGTACCATTGAGCAAAACAGTATCTCTTTTTGTGATATGATGCAAGTTTTAACGAGTCTACCCAAAAGGGTGCGTCCCCAACGAACGAAAGGGTGCGTCCCCATTGAACGAAAGGGTGCGTCCCCATTGGACAAAAGGGTGCGTCCCCGTTGTTCCTACAGATAGCAGAGCAGACCGCAAAGGATTCCGATGAGAGCACCGGCAATGACGTCCCGCGGGTAGTGAACCCCGCCGAGCACACGGATTGCGCCGAGGAGAAAACCTATAACCATAAAGCAGATTCCTACCCACGGAAGGTAGCAATATAAAGTCATCGCAATGATAAAAACCGAGAAAACGTGACGACTCGGAAAAGACTTTCCCTCGGTGTCTTTCTCAATCACCGGCACAACGCCGAACTTCTCATAGGGACGCTCCGCATGAATCAAATTGCGCAATACGGACACGAACACAAACGATAGAAACGGCACAAGACATGCCCGCGCAAAAAAATTATCCCGGTTCCACAGCAGATAGAACAGAAAAAGCGGGTATGACAAAAAGACCAGCCCGGTCAGAATCCTGTTGACCCACTTGACCGCCTGCACACGCCCCGGGCTCTCCCGCAAAAATTGTGTCATTTTGATGTACTGTTCCCTCGTCAAACTTTTCCTCCCGCCTGCTCCTATTCCGCCTCGCTGCCGGACAATACCGCAAGGATTGCCCCCGCGAAAATAAAGAAGTCTGAAATATTGAAAATAATCTTCCGCAGCCACTTCGGTCCAAAATTAAATCTCACATAATCAACTACATGTTTCTTTGTATAACGGTCGTACAGATTGCTGCACCCGCCGCCGAGCGCAAATGCGATTCCGACTTTCATTTTTTCCCTGCCCGGAAGCTTCAGCAGAAACGCATACGCCACCGCCAGCACCAAAAGTACCGCCGTATGAAGCGCCGTCAAAATCTTCGGCCGCTTCGCAAGCAGATTCAGAGCAGCTCCCTCATTGTAGTATTTCTCAATCAGAATCTTATTTTTCAACCGCGGATGGCTGACCTTTCTCGCGTATTTTTTATCCATATGTTTTTTCAGAAAAAAATCCAACAAAAAAACGACTGCTGCAATTCCAACATACACCATAGCGGGTTCCTCCTTTTTCCTATTTCTTCCCTTAGTTCAAAAAAATCTCCGGCAGCGTATCCGTGTAGGCAATCTCCTTCGCCTGCCATTTGTAAGCCTGCCCGCCTGTCCCGTCGTCAAATGCCTTTCCTTCCAGATAGACATAGAGATACCCCTCCCCGTTCTGGAGCGTAACCAGATAGACCTCCGATTTGTCATCGCTGCCCGGATAGGACACCTCATACAGTTTTCGATGGGAAACATCATTATAGTAAATCTCACTGGAAAAAACCTCACTCACCGCCTGAACTTCACTGACTTCATATAAATAGCCGTCATCATACGCCTCTAACCCTCTCACCTCGCCGGGGTTCTTTTTCGCGGCATAGACAGCACACTCCGATGTCAGATACTGTGTCATCTGCTCCGTATCGTATTTTAGCATTCCGCTCTCCTTGTCATACCGAAGCGGCATCGTCACACTAAGACAATAATAGCTCTCGTCGCCGCCTTCAAGACAGTAAAACAGATACGCCCCATATCCCTGCTCCAACTGCCCCACATGGATATCCTGCAACGTCACCAACGCCTGGTCGCCCGGCTCAAAAATCTGCTTTGACCATGCGCCTCCATATCTATCTTCCTCCATCATGCTGAAAATGTAAGATCGTTCCGCACCTTCCTCTAAAAATACAACATTCTCCTCACTCTGGCACACTTCAATCTCCACCGGAATCTCCTCCGGAATGTTCTCTACCTCCGACACAGACTCCACCTCAATCG
This sequence comes from uncultured Roseburia sp., assembly GCA_964495195.1. Taxonomy (GTDB): domain Bacteria; phylum Bacillota; class Clostridia; order Lachnospirales; family Lachnospiraceae; genus Roseburia. The sequence continues at coordinate 4,124 of CAZBUW010000101.1, read as the reverse complement.
CTCTCATCGTCTCCAATTCCAGAATGAGTATATCCTGTCCGTTCACCTCTGCCCATCCGATATCCTCCGCATCATCATAAGTGATACTCTCATAGATAAACTCTTCGACACCGTCCCCTGTCACATCCGCAAAACCAAACAAACTGTAGCCGCTCTGCCCACCGCCAATGATTTTTTCCCTCATGGAAAAAGAATGGGTCTTTGTTCCATTGATGACTGTCGCCGCGGTCTGTTCGCCGTTCACCAGTATCTCTAAATCAGGATTCTCCGATAACGTAAAACAGTACATATCCTGTCCGTCAACTCTCTTGACAGCCACCTGAAACTCCCCCCAGTATCCGTCCACCAAGTACATCTCCAATTCCCGCTTTATATCCTTGTAGGAGGAAACCATCTCCTCCTCATTTTTCTCCTCCGGTGTATCCGCCACCGTGGAGCCGCATCCCGTCAAAAAAAGCAACAGCGCCACAGCTTCAATTTTTGTCCTTCTCCTCATGTCATCCCCCAAAGAATTTCTTTTGTTAGTCCTTTTAAGAAAATTATATCTGCTTTTCTCCTCCCTGTCTAGTACAAAGCAGGCAGGGTTTTTTATATCAAAAAAGACGCAACCCAAAACAGATTGCGCCCAATCGATTCTTCTCCTCCTAGTCGAAAAGCTTCCAGCTATATACGCCCTGCTCTACCAGTCTGGCAAAAGACTGCTCCACAAATTCGCGGTCCTCCTTGTAGGTAACACCAAACCATTTGTCAGTGGTCTCTAACACCTGAACCGTAGCTACATGATCCTCAATCATATCCCCGATGATGGTTGGAATCAGATACTCTGCCTTCAGCTCATCTCCCTCGATTCCATCTAAGAATGTGCGGAAACGTTTCTCAAGCTCCGGAAAAATATCCGGTGTCAGTCCCCACATGTTCATGGATACCGGCTGTTCCAGCGGTATGCTTCCCGCCGGAGTCACCGCGCAGCCATCGCCCTTTCCAATCTCTTTTGTCTCTACAATTTTAGTCAGAATCCCATCTTCCACCTGACAGATTCCTCTCGTCACGGTTCCATTGTCACTGAGCGTATTGCCGACCTGAAATCCTGCCATGCAGAAGTTGAACTTCGTATCCACACTCTTCGGATTGCAAAGGTATTCATGAATCTTCACAAATCCCTCTTTGCCGTAGTAGTCGTCCGCATTGATTACCGCAAACGGCTCCTTCACCACGTCCTTGCACGCCAGAATCGCCTGACCCGTTCCCCATGGCTTGGTTCGCCCGGCAGGAACACGATACCCCTCCGGCAAATCAAAGAGTTCCTGAAACACATACTCCACTTCGATTCTGCTCTCCATGCGGTCACCGATTGCCTCGCGGAAAGCAGCCTCGATATCTTTTCGAATAATGAATACGACCTTGTCAAACCCTGCTTCAATCGCATCAAAAATAGAGTAATCCAAAATAATCTCCCCGCTCGGTCCAACCGGTTCAATCTGTTTAATTCCACCATAGCGGCTTCCCATTCCCGCCGCCATAATTACTAATGCTGTTTTCATCGTTTCTCCTCCCAAAAAATTTATAACCATACCGTCCCCTATTCTATCACAATCTGACAGATATTGCACGCAATATTTACAAATCTGCCCGTTCTTCCGTTTCCTGCGGCAGCCCCTTGAAAAAGATCACCACAAACGGTATCGAAACAAGACAGGTCAGCACATCGGCAACCGGCTGTGCAATCTCCACCCCAACGAGTCCGAACCATCTCGTGGTAAGAAGCAGCACCGGAATAAATATCACTCCGCTCCGCAGAGAAGACAGAATCGTAGCTCCCCTGCTCCTTCCCACGCTCTGGTATGTCATATTCGTGCACACCGTCAACGGTTGAAAAAGCAATGCCGCCAGCTGAATCCGAAGCGCCATCGTTCCGATTTCAATCACTGTCGCATCATCCCGGAAAACGGCAATCAGATGGTCTGATACCACCATTCCTCCTACAATCATAGTTCCAAGAAGTACCTCTCCCACCAGCCAGGTAAAAAAGAAGCCCTGCCGCACGCGCGAATACTTTTTCGCTCCATAATTAAATGCACACACCGGCTGATAGCCCTGCCCGATTCCGAGTCCGACCGCGAAAACGAAAAAGCAGATACGATTTACAATTGCCATCGCTGCCACCGCCGCGTCCCCATACATTCCGGCCTGTCCGTTTAACAACATCGTCGATACGCTCGATAATCCCTGTCTGACAAGGCTTGGAAAACCAATCCGCACAATCTCCGCAAACTCTGCTCCCGCCGTCATCTGCTCCGTGCTCTCTAAAAATTTTGTAAAGGACAGCCTGCTCTGCGTTTTTCCTCGCAAAAACATCGACAACAGCAATCCAAAGCTCACCATCTGTGACAATGCCGTGGAGATTCCCGCTCCCGCAATCCCGAAGTCCATCTGCTCCATCAAAAGCCAGTCCCCGAAAATATTGAGCACACCGCCAGCCGTCAGCCCTACCATCGCATACATCGCACGCCCCTCGTAGCGCAAAATGTTATTCATCGTAAAACTTGCCGTCATAAGAGGCGCCGCCAACAGAATAAAAATCCCGTATGTCCTCGCATAAGGCAGAATCGTATTCGTACTGCCGAGCAGTCGCATCAGCGGCGTCAAAAAGATAAGTCCCACCGCCCCGATTGCCACCCCGGCAAACAGTGAGGCAAAAAATCCCTTGGAGGCGATTCTGGACGCACGCCCCACGTCTTTTTCCCCAAGACTCCTCGACAAGATACTGCCCGCGCCCTGTCCTAACATAAAACCGAACGCCTGCAGAATCGACATCAGCCCAAACACAATTCCGACTGCACCGCTCGCGCTCGTCCCCAATTGGCTGACGAAATATGTGTCTGCCATGTTGTAGATGTTCGTCACCAGCATGCTGATCGTCGTCGGCAATCCGAGGGAGAGCACAAGCTTCGGAATTGGAGTCTGGGTCATTTTTATGTATTGGTTTGTTGATTGGTTCATATTATAGTACACCTTCTGTTTTTTATTTCATCGGGATTAAACCGACTTTTGTCTGTCTCATCATACACCATAATTCTTTCCATATCAAATGGTGTCGGCATAATTCTGTATATCTGATGAAATTGTATATAAAAATGAAATTGCAAATAAATTTAGTATCAGAGACTTTGTTAGAGTTTCTGGTCATTACTTAGTATAATATAACACTCCCCCTGACAGCCACTATATTTATTGTGATTCCCGGTTATTACTTGGTATGGTATAATCTTTCTGTCCTCCATTTCTTACATACCGTGTTGTAGTTCCCGGTTATTACTTGGTATGGTATAATAAAGTTGCGAAATTAACAGAAATTGTTGACGTTGTAGTTCCCGGTTATTACTTGGTATGGTATAATGAGTGAGATTAAGGTGTACGAAGGAAATGTGTTGTAGTTCCCGGTTATTACTTGGTATGGTATAATTTTTAATTGTCGTGTTGCGTTGTAGTTCCCGGTTATTACTTGGTATGGTATAATAAAAGGGGAGTGGGGAGAGCGGGGGTAGCGGTTGTAGTTCCCGGTTATTACTTGGTATGGTATAATATGTTCTTCCTCCTTATGCAACACGTTTCCGTTGTAGTTCCCGGTTATTACTTGGTATGGTATAATTTGCATTTGCCTTTAACTTCACCCACTGTGTTGTAGTTCCCGGTTATTACTTGGTATGGTATAATCTTTCTCAAGTATGGCGTTTACATATTGAAGTTGTAGTTCCCGGTTATTACTTGGTATGGTATAATAGATTGTACGGAGATTCTGGCGGAAAGATTGTTGTAGTTCCCGGTTATTACTTGGTATGGTATAATTAGCCAACAAGGAGTATCGGCAAGTTCTAAGTTGTAGTTCCCGGTTATTACTTGGTATGGTATAATTGAGATGGAGGGGATGGGTAAAGGAAAAGCGTTGTAGTTCCCGGTTATTACTTGGTATGGTATAATTGAAATAACATTTTTTTTTCATTATAACAGTTGTAGTTCCCGGTTATTACTTGGTATGGTATAATATGAAAATGGAGATAAGGGATAGAGTAGCTGTTGTAGTTCCCGGTTATTACTTGGTATGGTATAATCTGGAGTGCGTCATA
>CAZBUW010000100.1:0-9841 GCA_964495195.1 uncultured Roseburia sp. | reverse complement strand
CGATGCCCTTGCGGACTTCGAGCGCAGCTTTTTGAAGTTCTAACTTGTTCATGTTATTCTCCTTTTTTATGTAGGGTATTGGCGAACGGACGTCCGCGGAATTGTGCAGGATACCGCAGGCACGCTTCCGCTACTTGTCGCTCGCAGCGGTACTAAGAGGCTAAAGTACAGCCTCTAAGTACCGGCGGCTCCAAAGTGCCTCGCTTGTATCCTGCACATTTCCCCGGACTGTTCGTTGGCTAGTACACCGAAAAATAAGTTTCTAGCTATATCACGCAGAATGATTTCTGCATAGACAAGGCGGAGGAAGAAGGCGATGCGGTGGCATCGCTGACTGACGACAACGAAGTATATGCAAAATCAGGCAAGTGATATGGCTGGTTACTTATTATTCGGTGTACTAGTATCATTAAAAAGCATCTGACATATGAAATGCACTGGCGAAAACCAGAAAGCGGTGTATGTATTCTTGAGCTATTTTTAGTCGCCGAACACCAGAAAGTGGTGCTCATCATCTTGAGCTATTTTTAGTCGCCAAACACCGCAAAGCGGTGTATGTATTCTTGAGCTATTTTTAGTCGCCAAACACCGCTTTGTAGTCCGCCTGGAATTTTTCGATTCCCTGGTCGGTGAGCGGGTGGTGGGTCATCTGCTCGATGACTTTGTATGGCACGGTGGCGATGTGGGCGCCGGCGAGTGCGCAGTCTGTGACGTGGATCGGGTTGCGGACGGAGGCTGCGATGATTTCTGTCTCTAATCCGTAGTTGTCAAAGATGGTGACGATGTCCTGAATCAGGGCGACGCCGACTGTGCTGATGTCGTCTAATCTTCCGAGGAACGGCGATACATAGGTCGCTCCGGCTCTCGCTGCGAGCAGTGCCTGGTTGGCGGTGAAGATTAGGGTCACGTTTGTCTTGATGCCCTCCGCGGAGAGCACTTTGACCGCTTTTAGTCCCTCGACGGTCATCGGGATTTTTACGACCATGTTCGGGTGGATGGCTGCGATCTCTCTTCCTTCTTTGATCATGCCCTCCGCATCGACGGTGGTCGCTTTGACTTCCCCGCTGATCGGTCCGTCGACGATGGTTGTGATCTCGCGGATGACTTCATTAAAGTCTCTTCCCTCTTTGGCAATCAGGGACGGGTTTGTGGTTACTCCGCAGATGACTCCCATGTCGTTCGCTTTGCGGATATCTTCAACGTTTGCTGTGTCAATAAAAAATTTCATGATTCTTCTCCTTTTTCTTTACATATGTAGTTTCAAAATCTATCTTAGCGATAAAATACATTTCCCAGCATTAAGTCTCTCTTGAACTCACGAATCTTCGTATCCTTGTCGATGTAGACCGCCTCGATTCCCATCGCTGCCGCCCAATCTCCCATCTGCTCTGCCGTGAGGTCGTAGGTGAATGCGGTATGATGAGCGCCGCCTGCTAAAATCCAAGCCTCCGCACCTGTGTAGAGATCCGGCTGCGGCGTCCAGAAGTTAGTTGCCACCGGAAGCTTCGGCATCGGTTTTTCACACTTCTTGCAGTCGACATCATTGATGATGAGTCGGAATCTGTTGCCGAGGTCAATCAGGGAAGTCGCAATACCATGTCCCTCCTTCGAGGTAAACACAAGTCTCGCCGGGTCCTCTCTGTCTCCCATCGACAGCGGCTGGCACTTGATGCTGATTGGTCCGTCTGCAATAGTCGGACAGATTTCAAGCATATGAGCCTCGAGGATTCCCTCTTTTCCCTTGACAAGGTTGTAAGTGTAATCCTCCATCATGGAAGTTCCCTTCGCATCCTTCATGCCCTCTGTCATAATCTTCATCAGGCGCACCATCGCCGCAACCTTCCAGTCGCCTTCCGCGCCGAATCCGTAACCTTTTTCCATCAGTCTCTGAATGGCAAGTCCCGGGAGCTGCTGTAAGGCACCGAGATCACCGAAATGTGTCACGATTGCGTGGTAATTTTTCTCCTCCAAGAAACGCTCAAATCCAAGCTCAATCTGCGCCTGAACCGCAACATGCTTCTTGAATTCCTCAGGGTCTCTTCCCTCTAACAGAATATCGTACTTGCTGTAATACTCATCCACTAACGCGTTGGTGTCGGACGCTGAAACTGCTGCAACAGATTCCACAATCTCGTTGACCGGATAAGTGTCGACCTCCCAGCCGAATTTCAACTGTGCTTCTACTTTATCGCCCTCTGTGACCGCAACGTTTCTCATGTTATCTGCCACACGCATCACACGGATATGGCTGCTCTCGATTACGCCGACCGCCGTGCGCATCCAGGAACCAATCTTTTTCTGAACGACTTCGTCCGCCCAATATCCAACTACAATCTTGCGTTCAATTCCCATGCGGCTCACCATGTGACCCCACTCTCTGTCTCCGTGCGCCGCCTGATTCTCATTCATGAAATCCATGTCAATCGTGTCATACGGAATCTCCTCGTTAAACTGCGTATGGAAATGAAGCAGTGGTTTTCTCAGCTCCGACAATCCTAAAATCCATGATTTTGCCGGGGAGAATGTGTGGCACCAGACAATGACGCCCGCGCACTCCTCATCCGTATTCGCCTCATTAAAAGTCTTACGGATTAACTCGTTTGTAATCAGTGTCGGTTTCCAGACAACCTCGTAAGGAAGCAGCCCGGATGCATTCAATTTGTCTACGATTATTTTGGAATGCTCCGCCACATTTCTTAAACATTCATCTCCGTACAGATCCTGTGATCCGGTGCAAAACCAGAATTTGTAATTTTTTGTCTTTAACATAATTTTCTTCTCCTTTTAAAAAATTTAAAGCGGGAGCGCTTTTACTGCTGCCAGCTCTGCGGCAAGCGCTGCCTTATAACTTTCAATGTATGTATCAAAACCTTTGACATCCGCCTCTTCCGGCTGCATAACAGAGCCCTTTTCCCCTGCGAACACTCTCTTTGCAAGGTACTGCTCTAAGGTCTCGCCCTCCTCTTTTCTCACCATGTAGGAAGCGAGAAGCGCCATTCCCCAAGGGCCGCCTTCCCCTGCCGTCTCCATGACGGACACCGGTGCGTTCATCGCCGCCGCTAAAATGCCCTGTCCCACGCCCTTTGTCTTAAACAGGCCGCCGTGGCCGTAGAGCGTATCAACCTTCACATGTTCCTCCTTAAAGAGAATATCACATCCGATTTTTAACGTCGCAAGGGACGCATACAGATGGGTGCGCATAAAATTAGCGAGGCTAAAGTTCGCATCCGGCTTGCGGACAAACATCGGTCTTCCCTCGTTCGCGCCCACTACCGGCTCCCCGGAAAAATAATTGAATGCCACAAGACCGCCGCAGTCCTTATCGCCCTCTAACGCCTTGCGGTACAGGGTGCCGTATAAATCGTTCCTATCGATTGTCATTCCAAAACTGCCCGCAAACTCCTGAAAGAGATTGACCCAGGCGTTTAAATCCGAAGTACAGTTGTTGCAGTGCACCATCGCCACCGCCTCGCCTGACGGTGTCGTCACCAAGTCGAGTTCCTCATGCACTTTTTTTAACGGCTCCTCTAACACGACCATCGCAAAGACGGATGTTCCTGCGGATACGTTTCCGGTGCGTACACCGACCGAATTCGTCGCAGCCATTCCGGTTCCCGCATCCCCCTCCGGCGGTGCGAGCGGAATTCCCGCCTCAAGTTCTCCTGTCACGTCGAGCAGCTTTGCTCCTTCTGCGGTAAGGCTTCCCGCCTCACTTCCCGCCGGAAGCACCTTCGGAAGAATCTCACGAATCTCCCACGGATATTTTTTCACATTCTCTAAGGCAGCGAATTTGTCCCGCATAATCTGGTCATAATCAACAATCTTTGAATCGATTGGAAACATTCCGGACGCCTCGCCGACGCCTAAGACTTTCTCTCCGGTCAGTTTCCAGTGGATGTAGCCTGCCAGAGTTGTAAAATATGCAATCTTGTCAACATGTTCCTCCCCGTTTAAAATCGCCTGATACAGATGGGCGATGCTCCATCTCTGCGGCACATTGAACCTGAATACGTCCGTCAACGCCGCTGCCGCTTCCCCTGTGATTGTATTTCTCCAGGTGCGGAACGGAACAAGGAGTTCCCCCTCTTTGTCAAATGCCATGTACCCGTGCATCATGCCGGAGAAACCGATTGCCGCTAATTTTTTTACCGCGACGCCATATTTTTCTCTGACATCCTCCGTCATCCTGCGGTAGCAGTCCTGCAGTCCATCCCAGATGGCGTCGAGGCTGTACGTCCAGATGCCGTCCACAAGCTGGTTCTCCCACTCGTGGTCGCCGGACGCGATCGGTGTGTGGCTCTCATCTACCAGAACCGCCTTGATTCTGGTGGAACCAAACTCGATTCCAAGTACGGCACTTCCACTTTCGATTGTGCTTTTTGCATTCCTCATAGTTTTTCCTTCCCTTTCTGTTTTCTGACTCCATCATACAACTTGTACGCTCGTCATTACAACTTGTTTTTCTGCAATCATCCTGTTCTTACAAAAGTTCATAAACCTTCACCCCGTGCGGCGCCACTTCCGCACTCAAAATCTGTCCGTTAATCACGGTTCTCTCCCCCGTCCAAAGCTCTTCCCCAAGCGCTTTTTCCTCCAGATTCATCCCCGTCAGATTTTGCATCTCCTCAAGGCTCACCGATATCTTTTCTCTGTTCTCCCCCAGTTCGAACAGCGCGACATAACACTCTTTTGTCCTGTTGTTCTGACAGGTCCAGATTGCGTGCGTATCGTCGCGCTCAAGCTGTCTGCCCACATAGCTGCTTGACAGAAGCATCAAAATCTTCTCGTTTGTCAAAAGACTCAGTGTCCAGTCGTCGAGCCTTGTAAGTTCCGCCCCAATCATAAGCGGAGAGCCAAAGATGCACCAGAGCGTCATCATTGTCTTCTGCTCATCCATCGTCAGATTTGTCTTCCGCTCCACCTGAAACTCTTTTCCGAGCCAGCCGAGCGGCAGCATATCACAATCCGGAAAAGAACCCGGCGCCACATGTTCCTGCCACACCTCACAGCGCTCAAACATCCCTTTTAACAACGTCCAGTCATCCCAGAAATCATCCGTGATACGCCACATGTTGGCATACTTCTCATAGTGCCACGCTTTCTCAATCAGCGCCGGCCCCGGCGAGAGACTCAGCACAATCTCCCTACCTGTCTTCTCGATTGCACGGTGCAGCATCTCAATCTCATGCGCTGCGGAGTAAGGATTCTGCACGTAGAGATTGGTATTACAAATGTCGTCGCATTTGATAAAATCGACGCCCCAATCCGCATAGAGCCGTATCAGAGAATCGTAATACTCCTGCGCTCCTGAAACCCCCGCGCGGACACCATACATATCCGGATTCCAGCGGCAGATAGAGGACGGATCTGCCACTTCGTCCGCCGTCGCCTCCGACCCTAAAATCTTCATATGCTCCTGCGCCGCCTTCCGCGGGATTCCGCGCATAATATGGATGCCGAATTTTAATCCGAGACTGTGAATCTCGTCTGCCAACGGTTTAAATCCCTTTCCCTGCGCCGAGGAAGGAAATTTGTCCGGGCAGGGAAACAGTCTGCCGTACTCGTCCATCTCCACCCTTCCAAACGGAATATACTGATATTTTTCCCGCATACTCGCGGTATCATATGCGTACCACTGGATATCCACCACAATGTACTCATAACCGTACTGTTTCAGGTGCGCCGCCATGTATGCGGCGTTTGCTCTCACCTGCTCCTCGTTTACATTCGTATCATAATAATCATAGCTGTTCCACCCCATCGGCGGGCATTCTGTCCTAAATTTCATCTGTCTCCTCCCAATCATTCTCTCTATAGTCTATTACTTGTACGCTTCTCCTTACAACTTGTTTTTCCGATACTCTGCACAGGATTCACGAATGACCAGCTCCGGTTCCATCAGAATCTGCTTTTCCAATTTTTCCTCTTTTTCCTTGCGGATTAGAGAAAGGAGAAGCTGTGCTGCCGTCTCGCCGAGCTTCTCCTGCGGATGGGTCACGGTCGTGAGCGGCACCCTGCAGTTCGTCGCGAGATAAGAATTGTCATACCCTGTGACCGACACCTCCGCCGGCACATCGATGCCCTTCTCCTCGAGCGCCTTTAGAACCTGCATCGCAATCTGGTCATTGTAGGAGACCACCGCATCGAACGGTCTCTCCGCTCTCTCGTCCGCCATCTGTTTTATTTTTTCATAGGCATGGGTCTTCCTGTCCTCCGTGTAAAACCAGACCACAAGATCCGGGTCGTAGGGAATCCCCGCCTCCGTCAACGCCTGCACATACCCTTTGTGGCGGTTCTGCCCCTGCATGTCATCCGCCTTAAACACACCGGCAATCCGCCTGTGTCCAAGCGAGATTAAATAGTTTGTCACAAGGTATCCGCCCCTGCAGTCATCGAGCAGGATGTGCGGCCTGTCCCGCAGTTGGGCGTGAATCCCCTGAATAAACACATAGGGAATCTTATATTCATCCAATCTCTCGTAGAGATTGCAGTGTTTGCAGAGAATCTGGCTCTTGCTCGGCTCGATAATCAGACCGTCGATGTCCTTCTGCAAAAGTTCCTCCAGACACTTCGCCTCCAACTGCCTCGAATTTTTGGTGTTCTTTAAAAGGATACTGTACCCGTTCTCCGTCAGCACCTGATCAATCCCCTGAATCATCCGCGGAAAAATATAGTCCGACAGATAGGTCGTCACGACCGCAATGTTCTTGGATTTTTTGCGGTGGCGCATCATCTCCGAGCAGAAGGTTCCCCTCCCGTGCTCCGCGTAGACATATCCCTCGTTCTGCAGAATCTGCAGCGCTTTGCGCACCGTCTGACGGCTCACGTTGTAATCTCTCGACAACTCGTTTTCGGAGGGAATCTTCCCCCCCGGTTTGATGGTTCCGGATAAAATCTGCTGCCGCAGATCCTCCATCAGATTAAAATATTTCAATTGCTTTTCCATTTGATTTCTCCCTCTATCTGTTCTGCAAGTCTCCTCCCGGCTGCCTCATCCCCGGCAAGCGCACACGATGCCACATAGACCGCCTGCTTCGACACCCTGTTTTTCTCCAGAAAACGGATATCCTCCACGCTCTGCTTCCCCTGCAAAAAATGACTGACGCTGCGGTTGATTCCCGCAAAGACCGGCACTAATTTTTCAAAGTCGGTCTCCCTGCCTAGAAAACTCTTCTGTTCAAAAATCTGCTCGTGCTCCGCCGTCGCAATCATCTGCATCGCGAGCCGAAGTTCCCCTGTAATGTCCGACGCCTCCATCAAAATGTCCGGCCTCTTTCTTTTCATCTCGAGGAAATAATGCTTCGCCCCCGCAATGTCCTTAAGCCGGAAAAACTCTGCCAGCTTCTGCTTGACCTCCCTCGTCTCCGCCTTCTCCCCGATCATGCCGACCTTGCACTCGCACACTTTGAGCTTTCTTGTGGTGACAAAGACCAACAGCAAAAACTCCGAGATAAAACCGAACACACGCCTGTGATATTCGTCCTCGTCGGTGTCTAGATCGATGCGCCGCGCCACCTCGAAAAAAATGGTAAAAAGCCATTCTGCATACTCGTTGAAAAGCTCGTGCGACGTGACGATGATATTTCCAAAATACGTCTCATTCTCCTGCACTAAGCGCTTAAAATTCTCACTGTACTCGGGATAAAGCTCCTCGATCACTTCCCCTGTGACATCGAGCGCATGGATATTGTGGTTCGCCGCAAATCCGTAGTGGTAGGAATTATTTAACTGCACCCGGAGCGTGGTCACCAAATCATACTCCCGCAAGAGTTTCTCGTATTCTGCCTCCGTAAAAATCTTCTCCTGCTCATTGATCAGATATCTTCTGTAATGGCAGGTCCCGATATAGTCGTCCTTTTTATAATTTTTCCATATCCAGTAAAACCCTGTGAGTTCACTGTAATAACAGTTTAAATCCGAGATATTTTCCCCCTCGTCATCCCTTAAGTATCCCAAATCTTCGTGCACCGCGCTCCCCACCTGAAGCGGCTGATACATCACATCCTTCGGCACCTCAAACTTCTTGTGTGTCATTGTAAAAATGCGTATACTCATCATCTTCTCCTACTTTCTGTCATATACCAACATTATACTGATTACGCGCCTGCATTTCCACTTTTATTTGTATTCCATTTTTGTTATACTGAAAAAATAGTAAAAGAGGTGTATATCATGAGTGAACCATTGATTTTTCATATCGACGTCAATTCAGCTTTTTTGAGCTGGACGGCTGTCTATCGTCTAAAAAACGACCCAAAGGCTGCAGATATCCGAAAGATTCCCTCCGCAATCGGAGGGGATGAGAGGGCGAGACACGGCATCGTTTTAGCGAAGTCGCCGTCTGCAAAGCGCTGCGGCGTCAAGACCGGAGAACCCTTGATTCAGGCGCGCCGCAAATGTCCGAATCTCGCCGTCTACTCCCCTGATTTTTCCATCTATGTCGAGTACTCCTCCCGCTTCATGGCTATCTTAAGAGAAGTTGCACCCGTGGTGGAACAGTTCAGCATCGACGAAGCCTTCTGCGATATGACAGGAACTACCTCCCTCTACGGGGATCCCGTCCTCTTTGCCCACAAACTAAAAGACCGCATTCACCGTGAGCTTGGCTTCACGGTCAACATCGGCATCTCCTCGAACAAGCTGCTCGCAAAGATGGCGTCCGACTTTGAAAAGCCGGACAAGGTACACACGCTCTTTTTAAACGAACTCCCAGCCAAGTTCTGGCCGCTCCCGGTGGAGGATCTCCTCTATGTAGGAAGTTCCACCGCAAGAAAACTGCGCTCTTTTGGAATTACAACCATAGGTGATTTAGCGCACACGGAGAAGACCTCTCTCATCTCTCTCTTCAAATCACAGGGGGAGACGATGTGGAACTATGCCAACGGCATCGACTCCTCCCCTGTCACGGCGGAGCGCGCCGCCAACAAATGTTACGGCAATTCAATCACAATCCATTTTGACGTCACAGACTCCGACACCGCCAAGCACGTCCTGCTCTCGCTGTGTGAGACCGTCGGAGCCAGAATCCGCTCGGATAAAGTGTTTGTCAGCGTCATTCAGGTGACCATCACCGACTGCGAATTTCATCAGATGTCACACCAGATGACGCTCCCCTCCCCGACCAATGTCACGGAGAAGATCTACCAATGCGCGTGCAGACTCTTCGACGAGGCGTGGAACCACGTTCCAATCCGCCTGCTCGGGGTGAGCACGAGCAAACCGACCACCGAGACCTACGAACAGTACGACCTGTTTGACCGCGACAAATTCGAGCGCCTCTCCAAGCTGAATTCCGCCGTGGACTCCATCCGCAGCCGCTATGGAGACGACTCCATCAAGCGCGCCTGCTTCTTAGAGCCGACGGAGAAGCCGGAGACGGATAAGTGAGTTATATCCTTACGCAGCCACGTGCCTCTCGCCCGGCTATATAAAAAGCCATTTGGGTAAATATCGATTTTTTCTTGCTATTTACCCATGATTTTTCTTATTTCTTGGTAAAATCGCAAAAAATCTTCTAATTTACCCAAATGGCTCCTTTTTTACGTCGATTTTCTTTATTTTTTCTGAGAAAAAGTATAAATATCGGGCAAAAACACAATAATTACCCAAATTCCGTCTCCCAGCGACACCCCATCCGCGTCTCCAAACAGCCGGCACGGTCTATTAGCGTCTCCGAGACGAAATCCTCGTTTCATGTCTTTTTCTTGTGCACCCCACCCGGAGAGTTTTTATCAAATCGTCATTCCCTATTCGATAAAAAATCATCCATTACAATATCTGTCAGTGATTCAATTTTATATTAGTAGAATCTACTACAATGTATTTATGGTTAATACCCCTT
>CAZBUW010000099.1:0-9970 GCA_964495195.1 uncultured Roseburia sp. | reverse complement strand
GTGAGCCACAAGATCAAAACATTAACTGATAGGCCTTCGTGAAACAACCCTAAATATCAAGAAAAAAGACTTGCAATTTATATGGAAAAGTGTTATTCTAATAGATGATAACACGACGGCTTGATTGAGAGAGGACATTTGTCCTCTCTCAATTCACGTTTTAAAGAAAACTGAATAGGGAATGAGGTGTGCAAATGTCAAAAAAAGAGCAGTATGAAGCGCGGACAGAGGAATTGATTCAGCCGATTTTAGACAGAATGAAATTTGAACTGGTGGACGTGGAATATGTAAAAGAGGGAAGCGTCTGGTATCTGCGAGCTTATATTGACAAAGAAGGCGGAATCACGGTCAATGATTGTGAGGCTGTTGCCCGCGAGATGAATGAGATTCTCGACCGGGAGGATTATGTGGAGGGTTCTTATACATTTGAAGTAAGTTCACCGGGACTTGGAAGACCATTAAAGAAAGAGAAAGATTACAAGCGGAGCATGGGAAAGGAGATTGAGATCAGAACGTACCGTGCCATCAACCGTGAGAAAGAATTTTGTGGAATTTTGAAAGCATACGATGAGGCAACTGTGACCATTGAGACAGAGGATGGTCAGGAGATGAAGTTCGAAAGAGCAGAGATTGCATTGATTCGTTTAGCATTAGATTTTTAACGTTAAAGAGAAAATAGGAGGATAAAAAAATGAGTGGCAACCACGAATTATTAGAAGCGTTAAATATATTAGAGCAGGAGAAAAACATCAGCAAAGACACGCTGCTTGAGGCGATTGAGAATTCTCTTGTGACAGCCTGCAAGAATCATTTTGGAAAATCGGACAATGTCAAGGTGGCAATCGATCCGGAAACCTGTGAGTTCAATGTGTACCAGGAGAAGACCGTCGTTGAGACTGTGGAGGACCCTGTTTTGGAAATCAGTCTTGTCAATGCGAAGATGGTGGATTCCAAGTTTGAGATTGGCGATATCGTCAAAGTGGAAGTGAAGTCCAAAGAGTTCGGACGTATTGCAACACAGAATGCAAAAAATGTGATTTTGCAGAAAATCAGAGAGGAAGAGAGAAAGGTGCTCTACGATCAGTACTACAGCCTTGAAAAGGATGTTGTGACCGGTATCGTGCAGCGCTATGTCGGAAAGAATGTCAGCATCAACCTCGGAAAAGCGGATGCAATCCTGACGGAGAACGAGCAGGTGAAAGGCGAGGTATTCCAGCCGACTGAGCGTATCAAAGTCTATATCTTAGAGGTCAAATCGACATCGAAAGGTCCGAAGATTTTAGTGTCCAGAACACATCCGGAACTCGTAAAACGCCTGTTTGAGTCCGAGGTGGCGGAGGTGCGCGAGGGCATCGTTGAGATTAAAGCAATCGCGAGGGAAGCGGGAAGCAGAACCAAGATTGCCGTATGGTCGAACGATCCGGATGTCGATCCGGTTGGAGCATGTGTCGGAATGAACGGCGCGCGTGTCAATGCAATTGTCAATGAGCTTCGCGGGGAAAAGATTGACATCATCACATGGAACGAGAATGCTGCCATGATGATTGAGAATGCGTTGAGTCCGGCAAAAGTCATTTCCGTTATCGCGGATGCGGAAGAAAAAACTGCAAAAGTAGTTGTACCTGACTACCAGTTGTCCTTAGCAATCGGTAAAGAGGGACAGAATGCAAGACTTGCAGCCCGTCTGACCGGATTTAAGATTGATATCAAGAGTGAGACACAGGCGAGAGAGTCTGGCGACTTCATGGATTACGAGAATGATTATGAAGATGATGAATATTATGAAGATGGTGAGTACAGCGAGGAGGGCTACGAGGACGAGGACTTCGTTGAGGCACCGGAATCAGATGAGGTTACAGAATAATGGCTGGAAAAAAGATTCCTATGCGCCAGTGTATCGGATGTGGTGAGATGAAGCCCAAAAAGGACATGATCCGCATTTTGAAAGTCTCTGCAAAAGCGGAGAGCGGCGCTGACGAAGCGGAACAGAAAAAAGAAGAAATCATTTTAGATGCGACCGGGAGGAAGAACGGAAGAGGAGCTTACATCTGCCCGTCCGGAGACTGCCTGAAAAAGGCAATCAAAGGGAAGGGGTTAGAGCGTTCCTTTCAGAGACCGATTCCAAAAGAAGTGTATGAAATGCTGACGAAGGAGATGGAAGAGCTTGAAAGCAGATAAAGTTTTATCCATGTTAGGGATTGCAGCGAAAGCCGGAAGTATCGCAAGTGGTGAGTTTTCCACAGAGAAGGCTGTCAAGGAGGGGAGAGCATATCTCGTGATTGTCGCGGAGGATTCCTCCGACAATACGAAGAAAAACTTTCGGAACATGACAGATTTTTACGGAGTCCCGATGTATGTGTACGGTGACAAAGAGGCTATCGGACACTGTATCGGAAAAGAATTCCGCGCTTCCCTCGCGGTTACCAACGAGGGACTTGCGAAATCTGTGGAAAAAAAATTGAAACTTACAACAACAGAATCTGAAGCATGGAGGAGTTAAGATATATGGCAAAAATGAGAGTTCATGAGCTGGCAAAAGAATTGGATATAAAATCACAGGAAATTATAGAGACTTTAAACGGAACGGAATTCGCAGTCAAATCCGCGAGCAGCAATGTAGATGACGCTGCCCAGGAGATTGTGCGCAAAAAGTTCAAAAAGAGTGCAGCTGCACCGACAGAGGCAAAGAAGGAGGCACCTGCGGAGGAGAAAAAGGCAGCGCCTGCGGAGGAGAAGAAGACAGCGCCGGAACGTCCAAAGAAAAAACCGAGTATAACAGCCGTCTTTAATCCACAGAATAGTAAACAGGGCGTGCGTCGCCCACAGGGACAGCGCCCGCAGGGGAATCGTCCGGCAGGAGAGCGCCCGGCAGGAAACCGTCCGTCAGGAGAACGTCCACAGGGAAGCCGCCCGGCAGGAGAGCGCCCGGCGGCAAAACCGCAGGCTCGCCCGGAGATGCAGGAGCGCAGAGAAAAGACTGCTTTGGCAGGAGAGCGCCCGCAGGGAGAACGTCCACAGAACAATAACCGTCCACAGGGAGACCGCCCGCAAGGGAACCGTTTCCAGGGCGATAGAAGAAATGAGAATCGTCCGGCAGGAAACCGTCCGCAGGGGAACCGTCCTTATGGAGAAAGAGGAGGAAGACCAAATGGTGACAGAGACAATCAGAGAGGTTTTCAGGGTCAGAGACAGAATTCGAATTATGGTCAAGGTGGCAGAAACGATAACAGAGGCAATTCGTATCGCGGTAAAGAACAGGGTGCAGGCAGATTAGACCGAGAGATTGATCGTTTCAACAAAGATGCTGTCAAGGCGGCACCGGAGGAACTGCGCGGCAAGGAGTCAAGGGACCGTGCAAACGAGAAGAACCGCAACAATAAGCGCAATGACCATGATGCATTAGGGAAGAAGCAGGAGCGCTACGTCAACTTAGAGAAGAACGGCGGAAAGAAAAAGCCGCAGCAGCCACAGCCAAAACAGGAGGAGGTAATCAAGACATTGACATTGCCTGAGAAACTTACCATTCGTGATCTCGCCGATAAGATGAAGGTTCAGCCGGCGGTTATCGTGAAGAAGCTTTTCTTAAAGGGCACGATGGTGACCGTTAATCAGGAGGTTGATTACGATACAGCGGAGGAGATTGCATTGGAGTTCAACTGTATCTGTGAGCCGGAGGAGAAGATTGACGTGATTGCAGAACTGCTGAAGGAGGAGGAAGATGCGGCGGAGACTTTAGTACCGCGTCCGCCTGTTGTCTGCGTCATGGGTCACGTTGACCACGGTAAGACATCTCTCTTAGATGCGATTCGCTCCACAAGGGTGACAGACCGTGAGGCGGGAGGTATCACACAGCATATCGGTGCGTCTGTGGTGTCCATCAACAACCAGAATATTACATTTTTAGATACGCCGGGACATGAGGCGTTCACAGCGATGCGTATGCGCGGTGCAAACTCCACGGATATCGCTATCCTTGTAGTTGCAGCCGACGACGGTGTCATGCCTCAGACCGTCGAGGCAATCAACCACGCCAAAGCGGCAGGCGTTGAGATTATTGTTGCAATCAATAAGATTGACAAACCGAGCGCTAATATCGAGCGTGTCAAACAGGAACTGTCCGAGTATGAACTGATCCCGGAAGACTGGGGCGGAAGCACGATTTTCTGTCCGGTGTCCGCTCATACAAAAGAGGGAATCGAGAATCTGTTGGAGATGATTCTTCTGACTGCGGAAGTCCTTGAATTAAAGGCAAATCCAAAGCGCCGTGCAAGAGGTCTTGTCATCGAGGCACAGTTAGACAAGGGACGCGGTGCCGTTGCAACCATGCTCGTACAGAAGGGAACACTCCATGTTGGCGATCCGATCGCCTGCGGAAGCTGCTTCGGAAAGGTTCGTGCGATGATTGATGACAAGGGACGCCGTGTGAAGGAGGCAACACCGTCCACTCCGGTAGAAATCCTTGGTCTGTCGAGTGTGCCGGATGCCGGGGAGACGTTCGTGTCGACCGAGACAGAAAAAGAGGCGAGAGCTTTTGCCGAGACCTACATTTCAGAGGGCAAGAATAAATTGATTGAGGAGACAAAATCTAAGATGTCGTTAGACGACCTCTTCTCTCAGATTCAGTCCGGCAATGTCAAAGAGCTGAACATCATCGTAAAAGCAGATGTGCAGGGCTCTGTGGAGGCGGTAAAACAGTCTCTTGTAAAATTGTCAAACGAGGAGGTTGTCGTCAAGGTAATTCATGGCGGTGTCGGTGCAGTCAACGAGTCCGATGTCATTTTAGCATCCGCTTCAAACGCAATCATCATCGGATTTAACGTTCGTCCGGACCCGACCGCAAAAATTACGGCGGAGCGCGAGAACGTGGATGTCAGACTGTACAAGGTCATCTACAATGCAATTGAGGATGTGGAGGCCGCAATGAAGGGTATGTTAGACCCGATCTTCGAGGAAAAAGTAATCGGACACGCCGAGATCCGTCAGATCTTTAAAGCATCCGGAGTCGGCAACATCGCTGGTTCCTATGTCTTAGACGGTATGTTCCAGAGAGGATGCAAAGTGAGAATTTCCCGAGAGGGAGAGCAGATCTTCGAGGGAGAATTAGCATCCTTAAAGAGATTTAAAGATGATGTAAAAGAAGTGAAAGCAGGCTATGAATGTGGTCTTGTATTCGAGGGATTCAACGATATCCAGGAGCTTGACCAGGTGGAAGCCTACACGATGGTAGAGGTGCCTCGCTAGAGGTTATCCTCCGCCTCCAAAAGGCATCATAGCGTGGACTTTCTAGAGGGAATGGAGAATATAAAATAAATGAGAAAGAACAGTATCAAAAACACCCGGATTAACGGGGAGGTTCTGCGCGAATTGAGCAACATTATCCGCAGCGAGATCAAGGATCCGCGCATCAATCCGATGACGAGCGTAGTCACGGTTGAGGTAGCGCCGGATCTCAAGACCTGCAAGGCATACATCAGTGTGCTCGGGGATGAGAAATCCCAGCAGGACACCATTCAGGGTCTGAGAAGTGCGGAGGGCTTTATTCGCCATCAGCTTGCAAGAACCATCAATCTGAGAAATACACCGGAGATTAAATTTATCTTAGATCAGTCGATTGAATACGGTGTGAAAATGTCAAAGATGATTGATGAGGTCACAAAAGATTTAGACGAAGACAAAGAGGATGAATCAGAGAATGAATAATTTAGATTCACAGTTAGAAGGGGTGAGGACAGTTGCCATCGCGGGTCATATCAGACCGGATGGGGACTGTGTGGGCTCCTGTCTTGCGACGTATAATTACATTAAGACTTACTATCCAAAGATTGAGACTGTCGTCTACCTAGAGCCGATTCCGAATATTTTTAAGTTCATGGCGCGGTCGGAAGAAATCGTACACGACTGTGGTAAAGATGTGGCGTACGACCTTTTTATCTCACAGGACTGCGGTGATTTAGGGCGGCTTGGCGCTGCTGCAAAATATTTTGAAACAGCGAAAAGGACAATCTGCATCGATCACCATGTCAGCAATCAGAGTTTTGCGGATGAGAATTATATTTTTCCGGATGCGAGTTCCACGTCGGAATTGATTTTTGACCTGCTCGACACCGAAAAGATTACGAAGGAGATTGCGGAGTGCATTTATACCGGAATCGTTCATGATACGGGGCTGTTCCAATATTCGTGTACCTCGGCAAAGACGATGAACGCCGCCGGTGCCCTCATGCAGAAGGGAATCGATTACTCCGGGATTGTAGACAGGACATTCTTTGAGAAAACATACGAGCAGAACCGTATTTTAGGGCATGCGCTTGAGAAGAGCAGACTTCATTTAGACGGCAGATGCATCTCCACTATTATCACATGCCGGGAGATGGAAGAGTATCAGGTGATGCCGAAACACTTAGAGGGAATTGTATCACAGCTGCGCTCCACAAAAGGCGTGGACACGGCAATCTTTATCTATGAGAACGGGGATGGCAGCTGTAAAGTCAGCATGCGCTCCGCTGCGCTTGTGGACGTGGCGGCAATTGCAGTCGCACACGGAGGCGGCGGTCATGTGAGAGCCGCGGGAATCACAATGCAGGGGGAGGCCGGTGACATTTTAGAAACCCTCCTTTGGGATGTGGAAAGGAAACTCAATTCATGATAAACGGAATTATGAATGTGTATAAAGAAAAGGGATACACTTCGTTTGATGTCGTTGCAAAATTGCGCGGTATTTTTCACCAGAAAAAGATCGGACATACGGGCACGCTTGATCCGGATGCGGAGGGCGTGCTTCCTGTCTGTATGGGAAAGGCGACGAAGGTCTGCGACCTTTTGACGGACAAGAGCAAGGAGTATGAGACGGTCATGCTGCTCGGCGTGGTGACGGACACACAGGATATTTCGGGAACCGTTCTTGCGGAGAGGGAAGTTTGTGTGACAAAGGAGCGCGTCCGGGAGGCGGTACTGTCTTTTGTCGGGGAGTATGATCAGATTCCTCCGATGTATTCTGCCTTGAAGGTAAACGGAAAAAAACTCTGCGACTTAGCGCGCGAGGGGAAGATGGTTGAGCGAAAGGCGAGAGCGGTCGTCATTCACAGCATTGAAATAGAGGAGATTGCGCTTCCGCGGGTGAAGATGAAAGTATTTTGCTCGAAGGGAACCTACATCAGGACACTGTGCGAGGATATCGGTGAGCAGCTTGGATGCGGCGCCTGTATGGAAACGCTGCTTCGAACCAGAGTGTCCGAGTTTCGGGTGGAGGAGGCGCTTCGCCTCTCGGAGATTGAGCGGAGGGTGCAGTTGATCGCACAGCAAAAAAATGTGAAAGACTTGACGGCAGAGGACTTTCCGTTTATGAGGAGGGTCGATTCTGTCTTTCTGCAGAATCCGAGGGCAGTTGTATCAAAAGAATTTGAAAAGTTTTTATATAATGGAAACCGTTTAGAGACGGAGATGTTTCTCTCCTACGACAGCGCGTGGGAGGAAGGAGCGGTTCGAGTATATGATGAAAAGGATGATTTTATCGGTATTTATGAATATCAGGATACATACAAAAATTATAAACCGGTAAAAATGTTTATAGAGACATGATATATAGCAAGAATACAACAACGTTTGAAATTGAGGAGAATACAGTGCTCTCCCTGGGAAAATTTGACGGTGTCCACCGCGGGCACGAGTTTTTGATGGAGACACTTTTGGAAAAGAAAAAGTCAGGACTCAAGACAGTTATTTTTACGTTCGATATTCCGCCGCGCAGGAATGTGCAGCATGTGGAGGCAAAAGTCCTAACGACGAACCGGGAGAAGATGCGTCATTTAGAGAAAATGGGAATCGACTATCTGATTGAATGCCCGTTTACGCAGGAGATCATGTGCATGGAGGCGGAGGATTTTATCCGCTGGATCGCGGAAAAACTCCATGTCAGATGTTTTGTCGTGGGGGATGATTTTCACTTTGGACATAATCGGAGAGGCGATTACAGGATGCTGCAGGAACTCTCAGGCGAGTTTGGCTATGAGGTCGTGGTTCATCCGAAGATAAAGGAGGATGGCAGGGACATCAGCAGTACGTTCGTGCGCGAGGAAGTGGAAAAGGGAGAGATTGAGAAGGCAAATCATCTGCTCGGCTACCCGTATTTTGTGGAGGGGACCGTACTCCACGGCAGGCAGATTGGCAGAACCATCGGGATTCCCACCATCAATCTGATCCCGCCGGAGGAAAAGCTTCTCCCGAAGTTCGGTGTCTATGCGACGCTCGTGACAGTGGGGGAACATACATACCGCGGCGTGACAAACGTGGGGGTGAAACCTACCATCGAGGGAAAAAATCCAATCGGTGTGGAGACGCATCTCCTCGACTTCTCTGCGGATTTATATGAGAGGGAGGTCCGGGTGGAGTTTTTGACACACATCCGTGAGGAAAAGAAATTTGCATCCGTGGCGGAGTTGAAACAGCAGATGTCGGAGGATATCGCGTGGGCAAGCCATTTTTTTGAGGCGAAGTACAGATGATGTTATTGGGAATTACAACAGTTTCGCCCGCGCCATTCGCAAAGGCGCCTTCGGCGCTTTTCCGCTGCTTCGCAGCTAACTTTGCTCATAATCGGGCGCTCCGCTCATAGCTGATGTGATTGCCAAATTCATGCGAGCATGATTTGTCTATCACATCGGCTATGAGCGGAACTGTTGAGAAATATTACAGAAATATTACATAAATGATTGACATTGTAATATGATATTGTTATAATCTATGACTAAGAGTGAGAATCGACAAAATGGAAATGACGAAGGTAAGCTTAAAATCATAGGAATGGAGATTACAGATGAAGTCAAAATATGGAAAAACATTGAGTGTCGTAATAATCGGAGCATTGGCGGTATCTGCGGTATGGTATGCCGGCAGCCAGAAGGAAAAACAGGATTCCAGCGGTTCCCTGACCGCTGGAATCAGTTCGGAAGTGGATGTGGCAGTCAACGGGCAGGTGCTTTCCGGTGTTTCTTTAAGTATAGCATCAAATCTGACGGGAGTACCGGCGAATGCGGCGGTCACAGAGACGGCAGTGCAGACGACCACAGCCGGGGTCACAGAGGAGGATAACACAATTTGTGGTTATACCAATCTGGGAATCGCGAATGTGGAGGGAAATTTAAATGTCAGGGAGGCAGCTTCCACAGATTCAGAGATCGTCGGCAAAATGCAGGGAGATGCAGGCTGTGAGATTCTTGGCACGGAAGGGGAGTGGACGAAAATCCAGTCCGGGAAGGTGACAGGATATGTCATGTCACAGTATCTGATAACCGGTGAGGAAGCCGCCCTGCTCGCGGAGGAGATTAAGACAACGGTGGCGACGGTCAACACCACAACGCTCTATGTGCGCGAACAGGCCAACACAGAGTGTTCCATCATTGCATTGGTGGGAAACGGTGAAGAATTGGAAGTGTTAGAGACGTTAGAAGGCTGGTATAAAGTGGCAGTTGATGACGAGGAGGGATATGTATCCGCTGATTATGTGGAGATATCGACAGAACTTCCGAAGGCACAGACGATGACAGAAATCAAGTACGGACAGGGCGTTTCAGATGTGAGGGTATCCCTTGTATCCTACGCCTGCGAGTTTATCGGCAACCCTTATGTATGGGGTGGGACAAGCCTGACAAAAGGGGCGGACTGTTCCGGTTTCGTACTCAGCATCTATGCAAAATACGGGATTTCCCTGCCGCATTCCTCAAAGGCACAGGCAAACTGTGGAACCAGAGTTTCAGCGTCGGAGGCAAGGCCGGGCGATCTGTTCTTCTACGGAAGCGGAAGCAGCATCAGCCATGTCGCAATCTATATCGGAAACGGTCAGATTGTTCATGCCAGCAACAAGCGCACCGGAATTAAGATTTCAAGTGCTTACTACAGAACACCAATCTGCGTCACCCGAATTTTGAGTTAGGGTTGTTTCACGAACAAGAATTGTATATATGGGAAACTTAAG
>CAZBUW010000098.1:0-10070 GCA_964495195.1 uncultured Roseburia sp. | reverse complement strand
GAGAAGATTGAAGTTTCAGACGATGACATCAAAGCGGAAGTTGAGAAGATGGCAAAAGCATACGGAATGGAAGCTGATAAGTTAAATGAGTACTTAGGAGAGGCTGAGAAGGCATCCATCAAGAGAGACTTAGCTGTCACAAAGGCAATCGATTTGATTATGGACAATGTAAAAGAAAGAGCAAAAGCTAAGACAAAGAAGGAAAAAGAAGCGGAAGCTGCTGGTGCAACAGAAGAATAATTCTTTGGAAAGGTTGATTTGCAATCCAAACAGACTGGCTCAATGAGCCGGTCTGTTTGAGCTTAAAAGTAGTTCTAAAATAATTCTAAATTATGAAAATAGATTGGAGGAAAAAATATGAGTTTAGTACCTTACGTCATTGAACAGACCAGCAGAGGAGAGCGCAATTACGATATCTACTCCCGCCTTTTGAAAGAGAGAATCATTTTTTTGGGGGAGGAAGTGAACGAGACGACCGCAAGCCTCGTGGTGGCTCAGCTGCTGTTCTTAGAGTCGGAGGACCCGAATAAAGATATTCATCTCTACATCAATTCCCCGGGCGGAATGGTGACCGCGGGTCTGGCAATCTACGATACCATGCAGTATATCAAATGTGATGTCGAGACCATCTGTATGGGACTTGCGGCAAGCATGGGTGCATTCCTGTTAGCAGGCGGAACCAAAGGTAAGAGAATGGCTCTCCCAAATGCGGAGATTATGATTCATCAGCCGTCCGGCGGTGCAAAAGGTCAGGCAACCGAGATTCAGATTGCGGCGGAGAATATTTTAAAAACCAAGAAAAAGTTGAATGAGATTTTAGCTGCCAATACCGGAAAACCGTATGATGTCATCGCGGCAGATACGGAGCGCGACTACTACATGTCAGCGCAGGAAGCATTGGAGTACGGATTGATTGACAGCGTCATTACAAACAGATAGAATAGGAACCGAAAGTGAAAATATGAGGGTACCCCGCTTGGGATGCCCTCAAACGGCATTTTTGAAATTATAGAAATAGAAGTTGGAGAATGAAGATGGCAGGAAAAAAAGACGAGATTCGTTGTTCTTTTTGCGGAAAACCGCAGGGACAGGTCAGAAAAATGATATCCGGTCCAAACGGTGCATTTATCTGTGATGAGTGTGTCGACATTTGTGCAGAGATCATCGAGGAGGAATTCGAGGAGGAAGAGTTCGGAAAAGGTTCGGGCGAGGTGTCGGAGAGCATCAATCTGTTAAAACCGATTGAGTTGAAAGCGTTTTTGGACGACTATGTAATCGGGCAGGAACAGGCAAAGAAGGTATTGTCTGTTGCGGTATACAACCACTATAAGAGAATCATGGCAGGCGGGGAGTCTGACGTTGAATTACAAAAGAGCAATATCTTGATGCTCGGGCCGACGGGTTCCGGTAAGACGCTGCTCGCGCAGACCCTCGCGCGTGTCTTAAACGTTCCGTTTGCAATTGCAGATGCAACTACATTGACCGAGGCCGGATATGTCGGGGAGGATGTGGAAAACATACTTCTGAAACTCATTCAGGCGGCGGATTATGACGTTGCGCGGGCGGAGCACGGAATCGTATATATCGATGAGATTGATAAAATCACGAAGAAATCGGAGAACGTGTCCATTACGCGGGATGTATCCGGAGAGGGAGTGCAGCAGGCGCTGTTAAAAATCTTAGAGGGTACAATCGCATCCGTTCCGCCGCAGGGGGGAAGAAAGCACCCGCAGCAGGAACTGATTCAGATTGACACTACCAATATTTTATTTATCTGCGGCGGAGCTTTCGATGGGTTAGAGAAGATCATCGAGGGACGAATGGATCAAAAATCGATCGGCTTCAATGCCGAGGTCAAGGGAAAAGACGACGAGAATGTGGGAAAAGTATTAAAGCGCGTTCTGCCGCAGGACCTTGTAAAGTTTGGATTGATTCCGGAGTTTATCGGCCGCGTGCCGGTTACGGTATCCTTGGATTTATTGGATAAAGAAGCGCTCGTCCGCATATTGAGAGAGCCGAAGAACTCTCTGGTCAAACAGTATATCAAATTGTTCGAACTCGACGGCGTGGCGCTCGACTTTGACGAGGATGCCATTCTGGCAATCGCTGAGAAAGCGCTCGAGAGAAAGACCGGAGCGAGAGGTCTGCGTGCCATCATGGAGGATGTTATGATGGATATGATGTATTGTATTCCGTCTGATGAATCTATTTCGAAATGTCTGGTGACAAAAGAGATGGTGGAAGAGAATCTAAAGATTGAAGACGAGGAACCGCTTAAGATAGAGGAAAAGTAACGTGGAAGAATTGATGATGAAATTACCTGCGGTCGCATTGCGCGGGATGACAATCCTTCCGGGGATGATTGCGCATTTTGATGTGAGCCGGGACAGATCGATAAAAGCAGTGGAAGAAGCTATGATGGGAGAGCAGCGGATTTTTCTTGTCACACAGCGCGATGTGGAGGAGGAGGAACCGGGAATCGGGGAGCTCTACAAGATTGGTATCATAGCAGAAATCAAACAGGTCATAAAATTACAGAACAATATTATCCGTATTTTAGTCGAGGGACTCGAGCGCGCGGAGCTAACCGCGTTCGAGGAGACAGAACCCTATCTTTTCGCCGAGATTGTGCGTTTTGAGGAAGTGGAGAATGAACTGACCGACAGGCAGAGAGAGGGTATGGTGCGCGGTGTTCAGGAGACGTTTTCTAAGTACATGACCATCAACCCGAAGCTGGGAAAAGAACTGTCGCGCCAGGTCAGTGAGACGACCGACCTCGAGAAGCTGATGGACCAGGTGGCAAACAATATTCCGGTTCACTACAGCGAGAAACAAAAGATATTGGAAGCGGTCACGCTGACGGAGCGCTATGAGGTACTGGTCTCGCTTTTGATGAATGAGATAGAGGTAATCGCCATCAAGAACGATTTTCAGGCAAAAGTCAAAGAGCGTGTGGACAAGAACCAGAAAGAGTATATTCTCAGGGAGCAGATGAAGCTGATACGCGAGGAACTCGGGGAGGATCACACGGAGTCCGACGCCGATGTTTTCCTGGAGAGCCTCAAAAAGCTAAAAGCCGATAAAGAGGTCAAAGAGAAGATTAAAAAAGAGATTATGCGCTTTAAGAACATCAGCTCGAATTCTTCCGAGAGCGCTGTCACGAGAGGCTACATAGAGACCCTGCTGGAACTGCCGTGGAATAAGGCGTCGAAGGATAACAGGGATCTCGCCAACGCGGAGCAGATTCTGAATGAAGATCACTACGGACTTGAGAAAGTGAAAGAGAGAATGTTGGAATTCCTCGCTGTGCGCAATCTAACAAGCAAGGGCGAGAGTCCGATTATCTGTCTGGTGGGACCTCCGGGAACCGGTAAGACGAGTATCGCCCGCTCCGTAGCGCGTGCCTTAGACAAAAAATATGTCCGCATCTGCCTCGGCGGTGTCCGCGACGAGGCGGAGATTCGTGGACATAGAAAGACATATGTAGGTGCAATGCCGGGGCGCATCGTAAACGGACTAAAAAGTGCCGGAACGAAAAATCCGCTCATGCTGCTCGATGAGATTGATAAGATGAGCAGTGATTACAAGGGAGATACGGCTTCCGCGCTGCTTGAGGTCTTAGATTCCGAGCAGAACAGTAAATTTCGCGACCATTATGTGGAACTGCCAATCGACCTGTCGGAAGTACTTTTCATCGCGACAGCAAATTCCGTGCAGGATATCCCGCGGCCGCTTCTCGACCGTATGGAACTGATTGAGGTCACAAGTTATACGGAGAATGAGAAGGCTCATATTGCCAGAGAACATCTGCTTGCAAAACAGATGGAGCGCAACGGTTTAAAAGCAGGGCAGCTCTCCATCTGTGACGAGGCGCTCTCTAAGATTATCTCCGGTTACACGAGGGAAGCCGGTGTCCGCAACTTAGAGCGCAAGTTGGGCGAGGTTGCAAGAAAGGCGGCACGCGAGATTTACGAGGGAAAAAGGGATGCGGTCAGTCTGACAGAGCAGAACTTAGAGGAATATCTCGGCAAGGAAAAATACCGTCCGGACAAGGCGAACGAGACGGATGAGGTCGGAATTGTCCGCGGACTCGCATGGACAAGCGTCGGCGGAGACACCTTAGAGATTGAAGTGAACGTTATGCCGGGAAAAGGTGAGTTCCAGCTCACCGGACAGCTCGGCGATGTCATGAAGGAGTCGGCACAGGCGGGAATCAGCTACATCCGTTCCGTCAGTGAGAAGTATCAGATATCCAGGGACTTTTTCAAGGAGAACGACATTCATATTCACATTCCGGAGGGAGCGGTTCCGAAGGACGGACCGTCCGCGGGAATCACGATGGCGACCGCGATGCTGTCAGCCATCATCGGCAGAAAAGTGCGCGCCGATGTCGCCATGACCGGAGAAATTACGCTCCGGGGTCGAGTGCTTCCGATTGGAGGATTGAAAGAAAAAATACTGGCGGCAAAAAATGCGGGGATTAAGACTGTCTGTGTTCCGAAGAAGAATGAGAAGGACATCCTTGAGATATCCGATGAAATCAAAACAGGGCTCGAGATTGTCTATGTGGAGACGATGCAGGATGTGTTGGAAGCGGCATTTGTCCCACAGTAGGAGGATTCATGGTAATTAAAAGTGTAAATTTAGAGACGGTCATCGGTGTGACGAGCAAGATACCGGACAATCCGTATGCGGAAGTGGCGTTTGCCGGAAAGTCGAACGTCGGCAAATCTTCTATGATTAATGCGCTCTTAAACCGCAAATCGTTAGCGAGAACATCCGCGCAGCCGGGAAAGACGCAGACCATTAATTTTTACAATATCAATGATGCAATGTATCTTGTGGATCTGCCGGGATACGGATATGCCAAGGCATCCGAGGAGGTCAAGGCGAAATGGGGGAGGATGATTGAGAATTATCTTCACACCTCGAAGCAGCTCAAGGCGGTTTTTCTGCTGATTGACATCCGGCATGACCCGTCGGCGAACGACAGGATGATGTATGAGTGGATGGTGTATCAGGGATTCAAACCAATTATCATCGCGACCAAATTGGATAAAATCAAACGTAGCCAGATTCAGAAGAATGTCAAGGCAATCAAAGAGGGGCTTGCGGTGGAACCGGGAACTGTCATTATACCATTTTCCTCTGAGACGAAGCAGGGCAGGGATGAGATCTGGGAGATGATTGACGGCCTGATTCTGCCGTAAAAACAGGAAAACAGGGACACATCTTTTTGGAAAGATACGTCCCTGTTTTCTCATCTAATCTTCGTCTTCTAAAAAGCTTACCTGAGATAAATCAACTTCCCCGGTGGAAGCGTAGTTGCTCTTTTCTCTCAGACATGCCTTGATATGTTTTTTTAAAACAATATTGATGTAGGAAGATAAGGTTCTGTCATCGGCATCCGCTAATTCTTTGGTGATACGAATGATATCATCGTCAAGACTGATGCTCACTTTTGATTTTAATGGTTTCATGTGTACAATACTCCGTTATGCGCAAAGAGCGCCATGTAGTTTATTTATGATGATATTATACGCAAAAATGCGGTGTGATATGGCAAAATGCGATAAAGTAGCATAAAGTAATAAAAAGAAAGCAAAAAGGATGGGATTTTATGACTAAATTAGATCAAATTTTACAGCATATCAATCGGGAACACGTCTATATTCAGACACACAATTTCCCGGACCCGGATGCGATTTCGAGCGCGTTCGGCCTCCAGCAGCTTTTGAAAGCAAGAGGTGTGCAGGCGACCATCTGTTACAAGGGAAAGATTGACCGTTACAGCACGGAGAAGCTAATCGAGCTGTTTGGAATTGAACTGAAGAATTTAGAGGAGATTCAGCACAATCTTCAGGAGGAGGATGAGATTATCCTGGTCGATGCACAGAAGGGCAACTCCAACATCATCGATATGACGGGGGATGAGATTATTTGCATCGATCATCATCCAATCTTTGAAAAATACCATTACCGCTTTATGGATATCCGGCCGGAAGTGGGAGCGTGCGCGTCCATCATCGCTCAGTATTTTTTTGAAAATCAGATTCCGATGGATGAGAATACGGCGACGGCGCTCACGTTTGGAATCCGCATGGACACGGGAAAAATGTCCCGCGGGGTCAGCAAACTGGACATGGAGATGCTCTACCAGATGTATGATCGGTGCGACAGCGCCATGATTTATCTGCTGGAGAACAGCAACATCTATTTCGATGATCTCATGGCGTATTCTAAGGCGATTTCAAGCATCCATGTCTATGAAAATATCAGTTTTGCGAACACCGGAAAGAACTGTCCGGAGGCGCTGATTGCGAGTGTGTCAGATTTTATGTTAGCGCTTGTGGAGGTCTCGCTGTCGGTTGTCTATTCCTGGAAGACGGAGGGAATCAAGTTGTCGGTGCGCAGTGAGACAAGCCGGTTTGATGCCGGGCAGATTATCAACAGGGCGCTGCAGGGCATCGGGAACGGCGGCGGACATGCCTCGATGGCGGGGGGATTTGTGCCGTTTACCGGAACTGCGCGGGAGGCAGAGTTGATGTTTCGACAGATTCAGGAGCGGTTTATCAGCGTCATCTACCCGGAGAACGCCGGGAAAAGTGAAAAAGAGTGATAGAGGTCAGGTGCAGTATGCAGGAAAAGAAGTCATATATTCATCTCTACGAGGGAAACGGAAAGGGAAAGACGTCCGCGGCGGTAGGAGCGGCAGTCCGCATGGCGGGAACAGGGAAGAAAGTATTGTTCTGTCAGTTTTTAAAAGGAGGAGATTCCTCGGAGCTTGCCATATTACGCCGGATTCCGGAGATTGAGGTGCTCGAGGTGGAAAAGTCTTTCGGTTTTACTTTCCGTATGACGGAGGAAGCGAGGCGCGAGGCAGAAGCCTACTATAGATGTCATTGGAAAAAGGCGGTTGCGAAGGCAGGCGCACAGCAGGTTGGAATGCTCGTCTTAGACGAGTTTGTGGATGCTTTCCGCCAGGGCTTTGTCGAGCGCGAGGAGGCGCTTTCCTATCTCCGTGGGGAACACGATTGCGAGATTATTCTCACAGGGCATCATCCGCCGGAAGAGCTGGTGGCGCTGGCAGATTACCATACGCTGTTCGAGATGAAGAAACACCCGTATGAACAGGGGGTGGCTGCCCGCAGGGGAATTGAGTTTTAGGTTTTCACCCCCATTTTCAATTTCTCTTGCGGGAAACGTGGGCTTCGTATATACTTGTTTATAGAACATAAGAGTATTTCTTAGGGGATAGAGGTGAAGAATAAGTGAAGACAGAAAAACGGGCTATTGCCATGCTGACTGCCTGTATCATGGTTTCTTCTATGGTGGGCGGCTGCGGGAAGGAACAGCAGGACAGTCAGATACTCCTATATGATCCGGTGGAGGAGCAGCAGGATATCAGGCTTAGTATGCTTGGATACAAGGCAGATTCGCTCAATCTGCTGGCGATTGAAGAAGCACTGCACGGTTTTATGGAGCAGAATCCGGGGGTCAATATCACTTATGAGGGCATCAAAGGTTCCACGTATTGGGATGCTCTGACAAAACGGGCGTACTACGGAACCCTGGACGATATCATCATGGTAGATCACGACAGACTGCTGGATTTTTCGGCGAAGGGACTGCTTGCCGACCTCTCGGGGATTTCGGGATTGGACAATTATGCGGAGCTTGCCGCCAGTCAGTTTTTGAATGAAGATGGGTCTGTATGGTTTCTTCCCACCTGTATTTCCGCCTATGGTCTCTATGTCAATTACGACCTTCTGGAAGCCGACGGGCAGACGGTACCGACATGCTGGGAGGAGTTTGCTTCCGTATGCGATTACTATGCCGGTAAGGGGTGCACCCCTGTCGTCGTGAATAATTATTCTTCTCTCCGAAGCCTGATAGCGGCAAGGGGGATGTTCGATGTCTATCAGTCCGAAGATACAGCGGCCGAGATTGAGGCATTTAACGCCGGGGAAAAGAATCTTGCCGAACAGCTTGCTCCGGGAATTGAGATGGTCTGCGAGATGATAGAACGCGGATGGATCGACTGTTCCGAAGCCCTTGCTACGACACAGACTGACGGTGATCTGACGCTTT
This sequence comes from uncultured Roseburia sp., assembly GCA_964495195.1. GTDB lineage: Bacteria > Bacillota > Clostridia > Lachnospirales > Lachnospiraceae > Roseburia. Next base: position 1,979 of record CAZBUW010000098.1, on the reverse strand, counting down.
TTGTTCAGGGGGACAGGCCTTTTATGGTAACGGGCGCGTGGGCATCCCTGCGGGTGGCGGATATGGAGCCCGGATTTGCATATGGAGTGCATCCTTTTCCGATTCTTGATGATGGGAGCGTATTAGTCGTGGATGCCGCTACCTGCGTGGCGGTCAGCGCAGGTAGCGTACATCAGGAGGAGGCGATGGATTTTCTGGCTTATCTGATCGAGCCGGATGTGATGTGGAACTACTGTGAATGCCAGAGCAGCTATACGCCCTTGAAGGATGAGCGCATCCCTGCGGACAGTGCCATTGCGCCTTCGGTGGAATATCTGGGCAATGGGCGCAGTGTGATCGGGTCGGATTACCGGCTGACCCTTCCGCTGGATACGGCGCTGATAAAATGTACTGCCGCGATCTTAAATGGGGCGGACAGACAGGAAGCAGAAGCCGTTTTGGCGGAACAGCTTGGAAAGAACGAATGAAGAGGGAGCAGAATAGAATGAAGACTCAGAAAAAGGAAAAAAGACGGTGGCTTCAGAGAGCAGGAATAATAACTATCGTTGCGGTTGTCTGCGGGCTGCTCTTAGGAGCAAATTATTACATTAAGAGCATGAGGGTATCTCTCTGGACGCAGTCCGTCGCCGATGTTCTGGAGATTACGGATCAGGGTGCCCATGCGTTTGAAGTATATTTCCGTCAGGGTATTTCCATGCTGGAGAGCAGCGCTAATAATTTCGCCCAATATGAATCCTCGGACGAGGAGGCTATTTGTACGAAGCTGGATTTGTACGAAGAGGGAGATCCTACTTTTGCGCTTATAGATCTGACTCATGGGATTTTGTATTTTAACAGCAGCAACCGGATGACACTGTCAGAAGAGACAGCGGCGACATATCTTAAGCTTCCGGATCAGGGGATTTTGGAGCCTTATCTGGGTGAATATTCCGGAGAGCGGGTGGTCGGCTATTATAGCCGGTTTACTTTCGCAGACGGTGCGGAGGGAATGGTGCGCAAGAGCGTCTTTCTGTCTGATGTGTCGGAGGAATTCTCCCTGTCTTTTTTTGACGATACCGGTTTTTCCTATGTGATTAACAGCGGAGGCGATATCATGCTGCGCCCCGACAACCCGAACAGCAACCGCACGTTTTCCAATGTGTTCGACGTGATAACGGCGGAGGGGAATACGGAAGCGGATGAGAACGCTTTTCGGGAAGGATTAAGCAGTGGCAAACGGGGAGCCATGCGGCTTCAGTTTAACGGTGAGGAATGCGTGTTCACCTTCACGCCGGTTGCGGTTACGGAAGGATGGTATGTGATATCGATTATCCCTAACACTTCCATTACGGCAAGAACGGAACAGCTTTTGAATACGGGGGAGATGTTTATTCTTGTACTCGGGCTCGTGGTGCTTGTTTTGCTGCTGTTTGGCGCGATGTACTGGAATTATCGGAGAAATATCAGGGAAAAAGAATCGGAGTTAAAATATAGGGAACAGTTGTTCGGGCTTCTGGCAAGCGGCACCGAGGAGGCATTCCTGATGCTTTCCGGCGACAGGCTTGCCACAGAGTATGTCAGCCCCAATATTAAGCGGGTGACGGGCATCTCACGTCAGGCGGCATCGCTGGACGGAATGTCTGCCCTGAATGTAACAGAGCAGAGCAGACAGCAGCATATCGGCGATGAGGAACTGCGGAGTATTCCATTGGGGGATTCTGCTGTCTATGAGGGAAAACGGATCTGCGAAGACTCCGGAGAAGAACGGTGGATGGAGGAGAGGATCTACCATTTTTCCATTGATGAGAGCGAGAAGTTTATCGTCGTTTTTTCGGACCGGACGAAGGACAGGGAAAAGGAATATGCCCTTACCGAAGCCCTCAGCATTGCGCAGACAGCTAATCAGTCCAAGAGCGCGTTTCTGTCCAATATGAGCCACGACATCCGCACGCCTATGAATGCCATTGTGGGGTTGTCCACGCTCCTGCAGAGGGATGCGG
>CAZBUW010000097.1:2698-10543 GCA_964495195.1 uncultured Roseburia sp. | reverse complement strand
GGAAACAGTGTCCTTTTGTACTCTCCACTAAAATTCCTGCTCTTATCAATTGATATGTGAATGTAAAAGCATGAATTTTCGGGATAATTGAAATATAATAATCAGATTCGTTGATAGACGTGAAGCCCAAAGTCCCCGGCCACGCTTGATGTGAAAATATGCTTTGCCTATATTGTAGCATCGGGATAGGCGAATTGCAATCAAAACTACGAATATCGCCTTATTCCAACATAAATTGCTGGACGACGAAATTATTCAAGTCCATGCCGCGCTCGGTCAGATAAATGCGTCCGCCACGCTTTTCAATCAGTTTTTCCGCCGCCAGCATCTGGAGCTCGTTTCCATACACCGATTCGACTGACACCCCAAATGCCTGCTCAAACTCCTCCCTCGAGATTCCGTCTAACATCCGAAATCCCAAAAACATGAATTCCTCCATCTGTCCGGTTCGCTCAACGACATCCGCCGAAGCGTGAAGATTAATGCCACGCACAAGTTCGGTTGCTCCGGTGCGCAAGGTGCAGGAAAAATCCTGCCATCCGATAGACTTTGTTTTTTCCATATAATCATACAGATCGGTAATATTCGCATAGCGGATGTTGCCGAGCAGCGACGCTGCCCCAAGTCCCATGCCAAGATATTCAGCCCTCTTCCAATAGCCGATATTGTGTCTGCACTCATACCCCGGCTTAGAATAATTGGAAATCTCATAGCGGCGGTAACCGGACTTTTTCAATACAACCTCCGTCAATTTTCCAATCTCATACTCCTCATCCTCCGTCGGAAGAAATTCCGTCTGCATTCCCGCCTGCTGTTTCACCGCATCGAATTTGTACATCTCATAGAACGGCGTTCCCTTCTCAATGATTAGAGAGTACGCTGAAATATGTTCCGGTTTTAACCGGATGACCTGCTGTAAGGTGTTGGCATAACTCTTTGGATTCTGTCCCGGCAGGGAACTCATCAAATCCACATTGACATTTGTAAATCCTGTATTTCTCGCAAGTTCGTAGGTCTTTAAAAACTGCTCAAACGTGTGTACTCTTCCGAGCAGTTTCAACTCCTCCTCATTTGCGGACTGCAGTCCGATGCTGATGCGGTTGATTCCCGCCTCTTTGTATGCCAAAAACTTCCGTTCTGTCACGGTACCGGGATTACACTCAATTGTAATCTCCGCCTGCGGATAAATTCTAAAATTCGACCGTAATTGCTCCATAATGGCCGTCATGTACTCTTCCCGAAGCCAGGAGGGTGTCCCCCCTCCGATGTAGATGGTATCGACCTCATACTCCGCGGAACACTGCCCCCAGAATGTAATCTCCCGGAGCAGTGCCTCCACATATTCCCTCTGTGTCTGCTCGCTCGCCGGTGCCGACAAAAAATCGCAGTACCTGCACTTCTTCATACAAAACGCAATATGAAGATATAGTTCCAACTTCTTCATATCAATGTCTTAGTACCTCTCTTCGCATTTTAATCCTCATCCAATTTAAGTACACTCATAAATGCTTCCTGTGGAATCTCCACGTTTCCAACCTGACGCATTCTCTTCTTTCCTTCCTTCTGTTTTTCAAGAAGCTTCTTCTTACGGGAAATATCACCGCCGTAACATTTTGCAAGCACGTCCTTGCGCATCGCGCGCACCGTCTCTCTGGCAATGACCTTTCCTCCCACCGCAGCCTGAATCGGAATCTCAAACAGATGTCTCGGAATCTCTTCCTTTAACTTCTCACACATTTTTCTGCCGCGCTCGTATGCGCTTCCTTCAAATACAATGAACGACAACGCATCGACCTGCTCCTTGTTAATCAGAATGTCTAATTTTACAAGTTCAGATTTCTGATATCCCTTCAATTCATAATCGAAAGACGCATATCCTCTCGAGCGCGATTTCAATGCATCAAAAAAGTCGTAGATAATTTCATTTAACGGCAGATCATATTTGATCAATGCCCTCGTCTCCTCTAGATACTCCATCCCGAGGTAGATACCGCGGCGCTCCTGACAGAGTGTCATGATGGCTCCAACATACTCGCTCGTCACCATGATTTCCGCTGCCACCACTGGTTCCTCCATATATTCAATCTCTGACGGATCCGGAAGATTAGACGGATTGGTCAGCTCAATAACCTCACCGTTCGTCTTATGCACCTTGTATACAACACCGGGTGCCGTTGTGACAAGGTCTAAGTTGAATTCTCTCTCTAAGCGCTCCTGAATAATCTCTAAGTGCAGTAATCCCAAAAAACCGCATCGGAAACCAAACCCTAACGCGAGGGACGTCTCCGGTTCAAACTGCAGGGACGCATCGTTAATCTGCAATTTTTCCAGAGCATCCCTCAAATCCGGATATTTTGCACTGTCTGCCGGGTAGAGTCCGCAATAGACCATCGGGTTGACTTTTTTATAACCCGGAAGCGGTTCCTCACACGGTCTCTTAGCGTTCGTTATCGTATCGCCGACCTGGGTATCGCGCACATTTTTGATGCTGGCACAGACATATCCTACCATTCCGGCAGACAATTCATCACATGGAATAAACTGTCCCGCTCCAAAATATCCCACTTCCGTGACCTCGTCCTCCGCGCCGGTCGCCATCATACGAATCGTATCGCCAACCTTTACCGTTCCTTCCTTGATTCTGCAAAAAACAATAACTCCCTTGTACGAATCGTAAAGGGCATCAAAGATAAGCGCCTGAAGCGGTGCGGATGCGTCCCCGGCCGGCGCGGGAATCTTCTCCACAATCTGTTCTAACACATCCTCAATATTCAATCCGGTCTTCGCTGAAATCCTCGGAGCATCCTGCGCCTCAATTCCGATAACGTCCTCAATCTCCTGAATAACCTCCTCCGGCTGTGCACTCGGAAGATCAATCTTATTGATGACCGGCATGACATCAAGATCATGGTCTAGCGCCAAATAGACGTTTGCCAATGTCTGCGCCTCCACGCCCTGCGCCGCATCCACGACAAGGATTGCCCCGTCGCATGCCGCAAGACTTCTCGATACTTCGTAGTTGAAATCCACATGTCCCGGGGTGTCGATAAGGTTAAAAATATACTCTTCCCCGTCTTTTGCCTTATAGATGATGCGGACTGCCTGAGACTTGATTGTAATGCCGCGCTCCCGCTCTAAATCCATGTTGTCTAACACCTGCGCCTGCATCTCCCTGCTGGTCAGGGTTCCTGTCTTCTCTATAATACGATCTGCAAGGGTCGATTTGCCGTGATCGATATGGGCGATAATACAAAAATTCCGAATTTTACTCTGATCTATTGACACAATTTATTCCTCCTGTCTCTTCGACCTATTATACTTGATAGCTTCCTTGCGCGTCAAGATTTAGAGCGGGGAAAAAACAGTGCTATGCCAATTCCAACATTTTCTGCAATGGAATCTTTGCGCCGGCAATCGTATCATCGTCTAACACAATCTCATTTTCCATCTTTTTTAATCCTTCTAAAACTTTACTCAAAGTTACCTTTTTCATGTTAGGGCAAAACTGTCTATGTCCTACGGAATAAAATCTTTTATCCGGGTTTTTCTGCATCAGTTCATAGAATACGCCCATCTCTGTGCATATGATAAATTCCTTCTTCTCACTTTTTGTGGCATACTCTATAATCTCTGAGGTACTGCCAATAAAATCTGACACTTCAAGGACATCCATCGTACATTCCGGATGGGTCAATATCAATGCGTTTGGTCTTGCCTCTTTCGCCTTCAAAACATTATCTGCCGTGATGCTTTTGTGTACATGACAAAATCCGTCATTAAATATGAAATTCTTCTCCGGAACCTGACTTGCGATATATCTGCCGAGATTATTGTCTGGTACAAAGAAAATATTCTTCTCCTTCACCTTCTTTACGACTCTAAGTGCGTTTGACGACGTCACGCATACGTCGGATACTGTCTTGATTTCTGCTGTTGAATTGACATATGTAACAACCGCAACATCACCGTTATACTCCTCCCGCACGCTGTTGATTCTCTCTTTCGTGACCATGTGTGCCATCGGACAATCTGCACTGTCATCCGCCATTATCACCCTTTTCTCAGGATTTAATATCTTTGCACTCTCTCCCATAAACCTTACGCCACAGAAAAGAATATTTTTCTGCTCCACTTGCGTTGCTGTCTTTGCAAGGAAATAGGAATCTCCTACATAATCTGCAATCTCCTGTACCTCTCCATCAACATAATAATGTGCAAGAATAACAACATCCTTTTCTTTCTTCAAAGTATCTATCTCTTTTTTTACATTACTGTCCATCCTTAAAACTCCTTCTTTCTCTCACGACTTCCGTATGATTATCTCGCAAATGCGGATAATATTCAAGCCTTATCTACAGATTTACTTATTATATGATGTCGGGGGCAAAAGGGGCTGATACAAGTTATGTTTGTCATATTTTCATCAGCCCCTTTTGCCCCCGACATCATTATATTAGGAATAATATCATCTGCCGCACGATTTTAAATAATATAATTGTTTATGTTCAGAAATATTCTTTATTGCCGGCTCACTGCCGCAAACTTTACAATGAATATTCTTATTTGGTATTTCGACGATTCTGCCGGTCATTGTCAACCCGTCAAGCACATACATCCGGCCCGTCAGCAATTCTCCTATCCCTGCGATATACTTGACTGCCTCCAATGCCTGAATGCTTCCAATCACTCCCGCCATTGCCCCTATAACGCCTGCAGTTGAACAATTCGGTATCTCTTTCCCCTCCGGTATTTCTTCAAAGATACATCTATAGCAGGGGCCTTTTTCAGGCACATATGTTATCACCTGACCTTGAAACCCTAAGATACCTGCATGGCAAAATGCTTTCTTTAAAAGTACACACACATCATTGATTAAAAATTTTGTTTGGAAATTATCAGATGCATCAATCACAAAATCATACTTATTTATGATAGCTTCCGCATTATCCGGCAACAGAAACTCTGAATATGCATTCACCTTTATACAATTGTTTAGAGCTTCCAACTTCTCTTTTGCATAGATTGCTTTGTTCCTGTTTTCACCTCTTATGTCGTGGATAATCTGGCGCTGAAGATTTGATAAACTTACAACATCCGCGTCGATTAAACCAATCTCACCAACACCTGCACCTGCAAGATACATGGCAGCCGGAGCTCCCAATCCACCTACACCGACAATCAGCACCTTCGAATGCTTCAGTCTGATCTGACCGTCAATCCCCAATTGCGGCAGTATAATCTGCCTGTCGTAGCGCACCAACTCATCTCTCGACAATTCTCCATGCTGATTTAATAACCATTCCCTAAATCCGCCCACTAAATGATATGCGTCATATCCTTGTTTTCTCAAGGAATCGGCAACATCCCGACTTTTTTCTCCATAGGTACAATATACTATTACTTTTATATCTTCTGCTTTGCTTATGAAATGAGGTAACTGTTCTAACCGGATGGCTCCGTCTATGTGCCCATGTTGATATGCTATCTTCCCCCTGACGTCAACATACACATACGAACCGGACTCCATCTCACTAACCTGATTTAATGTTATGTTCCTATCGTCCGGCATTACTCCTGCTTTCTGAAAGATTGATGATGATCAACCTTATCATAGTAATATCGTATTTTTTTCAGGGCATCGTCAATTTTACATTCCACGTCAAAGACAGAAATTGCTTTTCTCTCAAATTGCTTCTGTGCCTGAAACCCGATTTTTGCACAGACCACGCATCTGCAATCAGCAATCATCCCTACCTTATCGATAACATCCGCCGCGCCTTTGCATCCCTGTCCATTCCCGGCGCATCCTTCTCTTCCATATGTTTTTTCATCACAATTATTATCCTCCGCTTTCTCATCAGCAATGTGGCTTACTGCCCTGGTTTCCAAAAACTCACAGTTATTTTCATCCACTCTATAAATTAAGAACCTGTCTGCTTCACCAAACTTCAAATCAATATTAAATCCATCCGACGAACCAACTGCAATCTTATATTCCATTACCTTTCTCTCCTTAAAATGGCATTCACTGTTCAACGCCAAATAAAATTCAGAAGAAAAGGCTCACGGATGCATGCACCCATCGCATTTTTCTTCTGAATTTTCCTGACTCCAAGCAACAACTAAATGTTTAGTTAAATCTCTGTACTGCGACCGTATAAATGTCTTCAATCAATCTTATTCCACCTGTATATCCGACATAGAAACTGTCAAAGACAACCTTATCCTGCACCGGCCATGATATGTTTAAGAAATTGCCCTTTAACTCTTCCGTAACTTCTTTTTCATAATAACCGCCAAGCACAAGAGGATAGCCATGATAGTCATGGTCTCTTATTTCTTCATGAATCTTGTATCCATCCGTTTCAAATGAAACCTCCGCTTCAATTCCATAGTTCAGTTTTTTAAACTCCTCTGTAATCTGCTCCCTGACATTTTTAGGCGTATCATCGACCACAAACTGTTTTGCCGGAACGAGACCCAAATCATTTACCAAAAATTTCGTAATCCCCAATGCATACTGTGCATCGGCAACTACTGTAAACTGCTTATTAATGACACGATTCTCCAGAAACAGATCTGCATATCTTTCTATCAGGTAATAATAATAATCCTCGTGTTCTTTGATGACAGCTTCCACCTTTTCTTCTTCCACGCCGGCAAATTTGCCAACCTCTCTTAGAAATTTGCTTGTCTCTGTTGCACCGATTGGAAGGGTATTGTAGTGAAGATACGGAATCCCTAACTTCCGCTCCATTTTCTTCATGGAGTTAAGTCCTACCCATGGGGAAACCAAAAGATTAAACTCCGCCTCCGGAATCTTATCGATATTTTTAATTCCTCGCTTATATCCAAAAATCGTATTCGGTACTAAGCCGAGTTCTGAAATCAACTTCTCAAGCTCTCTGATATTGCCAAGCCAAAATAAGTCCTGATAGGGAACATCCGCCCATATATTCACCAATCCCTTTTGCCTGTTCTCTGATTTCTTTAGATACTGTTCGATAATCGCATCTATTACCTGCTCATGCCCCTTATAATTATTTCCTTTGAATCCGGCTGTCGGAGCATAAATGACGGGTTTCTCATTGTCTGCGAACCTTGATACAACCTCCCCGGAGTCATCTCCTACGATCTCAGGTATGCAGCCTGTGAGTACAACATACAAGTCCGCATCCACAACCTTTAATGCATTTTCGATTGTAGAATTCAGTTTCTTTACTCCCCCGAAAACAACATCTTTTTCATTGATGCTGGTACACGGGAAAATATTCGGTGAAAAATACCCGGAACTCCCTGTCGTATCCGACAATTTCTGGGCACAACCGGGACCGGAATGTAAAATTGGCAATGCCCTGTCAATTGCCTGTACTGTCTGCATTGCCGCAAGTGCACATTTATATCTTTGCTTATCTAATAATTTTGCCATTACTTCGCCTCCTCTAAAAATGCATCCACATCCTGTTCATACCACCAGTCTGTATATGGAAGCTTCGTTCTTTTCGCAAGATTTTCCTCAAAACTTCGATTCTTAATTGCATCCGCGATTGTCCTGGCAAACTCCAATGTATGCTTATAACCAAATATCATATACTCGTCTGCAACATAAATTGCGGGCGTCCCATTTTTAATTGCCCAGACGGTCGAACCCGGGTGGCGCGATAAATACATATCCGGCTGATATTTATTCAAAATATTCATCACCTCATAGTTCTGCTGATCCGCTACACTCGCCTCAAAATCAATGTCATTATCAAGAAGATATTTCATGGACGGTGGGACATCTCCATTTTCATACTTTTTGTCATAGTGCCATGCAAGCGCCCATACAACCTTTATTCCAAG
>CAZBUW010000097.1:0-2598 GCA_964495195.1 uncultured Roseburia sp. | reverse complement strand
TGTTCCACAGATACAGGTTGTAGCAATGCTTTCAGACAGATGTGATAATTCCTCAACCGTAGAATTGCAATATAAAAATACCGGTTCCAAATCAAATTTCTGAAACATTTCTATAATCTCCGGTCTGGCGCTTTCAAAGAAGTTCTTAAAATTAATCTTATTTGTCTTCACACCTTCTCTCGGAGGTTTTACAATCTCCTGCAATACTGCATGATCTGCGATATCAAATCCGGTTGCCCATATTCTTGATTTAAATCCTTCACAATGAACCGCCACAATAGGCACCCCGATATCTCCCCGGACATCTTCCACAATGCTGTCAATGTCCTCACCGATAATTCCTGTTGCACAGGAGCTCGATACAAAAATTGCCTTCGGTGAATATCTTTTATTTACCTCCAGTATGACTTTGCGAAGCGTTTCTGTGGAACCAAATATCGTATCATTTTCATTCATATCCGTACCGACATATATCGTTTCGCTCGTGACTCCTCTTTTCTTCGCCATAACTCTTGACATGTAATAAGAATTTGCGCCGGCTACGGAACACCCTGCAGGTCCGTGATGTATGACCGCTACATCCCTGATGGCAGAAAGCTGTCCAAGCCCACATGAGGAAAGACATGTACTGGACTGGGAAAAACATCTGGAACATCCCTTCAGGGTTCCGCACTCGCTTTGCCCCGCAAGATCTTTTAACGTACCTACATATCCGGTAATGGATCCTATTCTATTCTCTCTGGTCGCCAGATTGGAATTACTTAAATTTATCGCCATTTCTTCCCCTTCCTATCCTTGAAATTCTTCATTGAATAAATTCGTTGATAAATACCTAAGCCCTGTGTCGGGCAACACTGCAACAATTGTTTTTCCCTTATTTTCCGGTCTCTTCGCCACTTCTGCAGCCGCATAAATAGCCGCCCCCGATGAGGTACCAATCAGAATGCCATCTGTCTTTGCCACCTCTCTGGCTGCCTTATATGCCCAGGCGGTCTCCACCTCAAATTTCTCATCATAGATATTTAAATCCATTGTGGCCGGAACTCTTTCTACCGGAACGCCCTCAAATGGGTGCACGCCTGTAATTTCCTCCGGTTCCGGATTGGTATCACTAGGAAGTGAATTTTCGCCGGGCTGGATAGCGACCACTTTCAAATTTGGATTTTTACTCTTTAAGTATTTCCCGGTGCCTGATATTGTCCCTCCGGTTCCAACATTTGCCACAAGAATATCAACATTTCCTTCTGTATCTTCCCAGATTTCAGGTCCCGTTGTTTTTTCATGTACAGCAGGATTTGCCGGATTGACTGTCTGATCGACAAAAAATATATTTTTTTCCTTCGATAAAACCTTCTCCCGCAATGCAGCTATCGCGGCAACAAAATCACCGTTTGTTGCCTCCATCACCTCCGCGATAGCCGGTTCCTCTGATAATCTGATTGTCTCGCCGCCGAATGCTTTGATAACCTTAAATCTCTCCTCACTGACATTATCCTGTATATATACCCTGAATTTATAACCCTTTGCAGCAGCAATCGCCGCAAGACCAATTCCCGTATTTCCACTTGTCGTCTCAACTACTGTATAGCCAGGTTTCAATAATCCCCGCTTTTCCGCATCCTCAATCATCGCAAGTGCAATTCTGTCTTTTACGCTCTGGTTCGGATTAAAATATTCAAGTTTTACCAATATTCTTGCCTCTAAATGATTCTTTTTCTCATAATTTACTAACTCTAACAAAGGGGTCTTCCCTACAAGCTCTGTTATCGACTGGTTTACTTTTCCCACTGCCGCCATCCTTTCTGATTAAATCTTATAATCGTCCGCCAACTCCATCATTCCGTATTCCATAAGAATTTGTTCGAGTCTCTCCTGCGTCATCGGCGTCGGAATCACAAAATCCTTATTCTCGATTACAGCCTGTGCAAGGTTTCTGTATTCTTGCGCCTGATTAGAATCCGGTCTGTATTCAATCACTGTCTTTTTATTAATCTCTGCATGCTGAACGATGTTGTCCCTCGGTACGAAGTATAAAAGCTTCGTTCCCAGTTCTTTTGCAAATGCTCTAAGAAGATCAAGTTCCCGATCCACATTTCTTGAATTGCAGATGATTCCTCCAAGTCTTACGCCACCGGTTCTCGCATATCTTTGAATTCCTTTAGAAATGTTGTTTGCCGCATATAATGCCATCATCTCGCCGCTGGCAACGATATAAATCTCTTTTGCCTTTCCTTCTCTGATTGGCATCGCAAAACCACCGCAGACAACGTCTCCAAGTACATCGTAGAATACATAATCCAGATCTTCTGTGTATGCTCCAAGGTTTTCAAGCATGTTAATCGATGTAATAATACCTCTTCCGGCACATCCGACGCCCGGCTCCGGTCCACCCGATTCCACGCATTTTGTACCGCCATATCCTTCCTTCAAAATGCGGTCAAGTTCAATATCTTCCCCCTCTTCTCTTATCGTATCCAACACCGTTTTTTGTGCCAGACCACCGAGCAGTAATCTCGTGGAATCTGCCTTTGGATCACACCCTACCACCATTACTTTCTTTCCGTGTTCCACCAAACCTGCTGTCAAATTCTGTGTTGT
>CAZBUW010000096.1:0-10695 GCA_964495195.1 uncultured Roseburia sp. | reverse complement strand
AGATCAAAGAGCTGCAGGAATTTATCTCCCGTTTCTCTGCAAACGCTTCCAAATCCAAACAGGCGACCTCCCGAAAGAAAGCTCTTGAGAAAATCCAGTTGGATGAAATCCGCCCGTCCAGCCGCAAATATCCATACATTGATTTCCGCCCGAGCCGCGATATCGGCAACGAGGTACTCACGGTGGAGGGAATCACAAAAACGATTGACGGCGTCAAAGTGCTTGATAATGTCTCCTTTATCGTGGGACATGAGGATAAAATTGCATTTGTAGGCGGAAACGAACTTGCGAAGACAACTCTCTTTAAGATACTTGCAGGCGAGATGGAGCCGGATTCCGGTTCCTATAAATGGGGCATCACGACAAGCCAGTCCTATTTTCCAAAGGACAACACCGAAATTTTTGATACGGACCTCCTTATCGTAGACTGGCTGACACAGTACTCTGAGATTAAGGATGCCACCTATGTCCGCGGTTTCCTCGGAAGAATGCTCTTCGCAGGTGAGGATGGAACGAAAAAGATGCGCGTTCTCTCCGGTGGTGAGAAGGTGCGTGTCCTGCTCTCCCGCATGATGATTCAGGCGAGCAACGTCCTCATGTTAGACGAGCCGACCGACCACCTTGACATGGAATCCATCACCGCATTGAACAACGGTCTGATCAAATTCCCGGGTGTCATACTTTTCGCATCCCGCGACCATCAGGTTGTTCAGACAACAGCAAACCGCATCATCGAGTTCCTGCCGGACGGAACTTTCATCGACAAGGTTTCCACCTACGACGAATATCTTGAAAATGACGAGATGGCAAGAAAACGTCAGGTATACAATATGTCTGCGGACGACGAAAGCGACAATTAAATCTTTCCTACGCCACGCTGCACATCAAAAAGAGGAGAGCATTACGTCTCTCCTCTTTTCCTGTATCCTTCTTCCTTTGTCCTCCAGAACGCCTCTAACAGCCCCTCCACCGTGTCTAACGTGCAAGTCTCATACTCTTCCCACTCCCTTGGAAACAAAGCCTTATAATCGCTCTGCAAAAACCTCTCATCGAGAAGCAGAATGACACCGTTGTCCTCCACCGTGCGAATGACTCTTCCGGCAGCCTGCAGCACTTTATTCATCCCCGGGTAACGATATGCGTAGTCAAATCCTTCCCCGTTTCTCCGCTGGTAATAATTGAGCAGAATCTCCCTCTCATTTCCAATCTGCGGCAGTCCGGTTCCCACGATAATGGCACCGATCAACTGCTCATTCTTTAAATCGATCCCCTCGCCAAAGATTCCCCCCATGACGCAGAATGCCACAAAGGATCTTTCCCTGCTCTCTGCAAAAGCGGCTAAGAATTCCTCCCTCTCGCTCTCCTTCATCCCGCTCTGCTGCACAGCGGTATCCATCGTCTCCCCGACATACTCCGCAAAAATTTCATACACCTGCTCCATCATGCGGTAGGACGGGAAAAAGACCATGTAGTTCCCCTTTTTTGCCTCAGCCGTCTTTTTCACATAGCCGGCAATCTTTTCAAACTCACTCTGATTGCGCCTTGTATACTTGCTGCTGACATCTCTTCCGATCAGGAGAAGTTTCTGTTCCGGTGCAAATGCAGTTTCCGCATAGACAGCATAATTATCCTTCTTCGTCGACAGCAGATTCTTGTAATACTGAATCGGCAGGAATGTCGCCGAGAAAAAAATGGTCGCATTGGCGCGGTTTAAGCAGTTCTGCAGATTTACGGAAGGGTCCACACAGTAGAGTTTCAGCTTGAACCGCCCGTCCCCTGTATGCTCCGAGTAAATGACATAGTGCTCATCCACAAGTTCATAGATGTTGATAAAATTGCGCAGATTCAGGTAAAACTCTGTCACTTCCTTCCGCTCCGCAAACTCCTGCGGCCTCTGTAAAAACTCATCGAGATTTGCCGCGAGTGTCATACAGGCGAACAAAAAGTTTCCGACATTCTCATAGACCACATATTTCTCGCACTCCCTCTTGTATGCAAGGAGAATCCGATTGCATTTCTCTAAATCCTTTTCGATTCTCCTGTCATAATTTTTGATGCACTTTTTCATATTGAGGAAGTCCTCTTTGTAAAGCTCAGCGCTGTACATCTCCCTGCTCCGCTCCACCAGATTGTGCGCCTCATCCACCAGAAAAATGTAATCGCCCTTTACGCCCTCCTGAAAAAAGCGCTTCAGATAGACGTTCGGATCGAACACATAATTATAATCACAGATGATATCATCCGACCAGGTCGTCACATCCAGGCACATCTCAAACGGACAGACCATAAATTTTTCTGCCTGCTCTAACAGGATTTCCCTGGTAAAAATATCCTCCTTGTTAATCAGGTCATAGACCGCATCATTGACTCTGTCGTAATGCCCCTTCGCATAAGGGCAATGTACCGGATTGCATTCCATCTCCTCACACATACAGAGTTTTTCCTTTGCCGTAATCACTGCAACCTTCGCCTGATATCCGTTTTTGCGCAAAAGTTCAAACGTCTCTCGCGCCACGGTTCCCGTGATAGTCTTTGCCGTCAGATAAAAAATCTTATCCCCAAGTTCCTCCCCGACCGCCTTAACCGCAGGATAGATGGTTGTGACTGTCTTTCCCGCTCCCGTCGGCGCCTGAATAAACAGGTTCTTTTTTCTTGCAATTGTCCGGTAGACTCCCGCAGCAAGCTCCTTCTGCCCCTTTCGATATGGGAACGGAAACGGAATCTTTTCGATAGATTCCTGGCGCAGCAAATGCCAGAAATACTCAAAATCCGCCCACTTCTTATATTCTGCAATCAGATGAAGGAACCATTTTTCCAGCTCTTCATAGCAAAATTCTTCCCGAAAGTAGCGTATCTCCTCCGTGTCGAGATTGCAGTAAGTCATCTGTACGCCAATCTTTTTCAACTGATGCTGCGCCGCATAAATGTAGGCATAACACATCGCCTGGGCGCGGTGCACCCCGACAGGCCCGTCCAACGAGTCAAGTCTCCGGTAGACTCCCTTAATCTCATCGATTGTCACTTCCGCTTCATCAGGAATACAAGCATGGTTGTAGTTTAAAGATGCGTCTGCCTGCTCCCAGTTCTCGATGACAATCCCATCTGCCCTCCCCTCGATTGCGAGTGTATAATTTTCTTCCTCCACCATGAACTTCAGTGGAACTTCCGCGTGATAATTCGGTCCCATTCTCCGCTGAATCTTCCGGTGAATTCTGCTTCCCTCCTGCATTGCTTCCGCAGAGGCTCCTCTCACCTGCCGGTTGTCAATATCTCCTTCCCGCAGTATGAATTCTACCAGATTCCTGACCGAAATCCGAATACATTTCTTTTTCTGTTCTTCTGTTTCCATAGGTTTTATTATATAAAAAAATGCCCCATCCGGCAACCCGAATGGAGCACTTTGCGCTTTTCTTAAGCAATTGCATACTTGTCTACGACAGATTCAAATCCGACATTGTTTCCGAAATACTTCACAACAATCTCTTCCTTCTGGGCAATACCAATCATTCCCAGAATCGATTTTGCATCAATTACTGCTCTTTTATAAAAAACATCGATATCGAAATCACATTTTCCGGCAGCTCTCACAAAATCCATTACTTCATCTGTGTCAGATAATCTGATTGTCTTTTCCGTCATCGTCATCATTCCTTTCAAAAGTTTAAAACAATATTTCTCAATTACTGAATGGCATTATGTCATCAATTTACATTTTTGTCAATTTTTCACTCCATTCGAAACCCGCCGATTTCTGCGCAATTTGACCGAAATCGGTTTTCATTTTTGTTAGTTTTTCTTGCGAGGAAACTCGAATTATGTCAAAAGTTTCCAATGTATAATTATACTTGTGCACTTTAACTTGAAAAACGCCGGATTTTTTCATCTCTTTCGTCTTTTTTCATAAATTTTCTTAAAATAAGCATTTTGAAAGTCTTGCGCTATTCTTTGTTTCCTTTTATAATATGTACAGAAATGATATTGGTTATTCCAGACTTTAAAGCAAAAATGCGGGGGAACACTTATGGAAAAACAAGGAATAAATTATTTGAGAGAAAAAATATTGGAGAGCAGATTTCTTCCTGTCACGGAAGACCTCTTCTCTCTCTATGACGAATACGAAGCTTTGGCAGACCCGAAAGACCCGGACGATCTCGCCTTTCTTTTGTGCTATAAGGGGGAAGCCTACTTCCGGATTGGCAATTTTGAACATGCGTTAAGCCGTCTTACCCGATGTATCCGCGCGCCAAAATCTTCTAAATTTTCCCATCTGGATGCCATATCGCACAATCTCGTCGGGCTGATTTATTCCTTTTTGGGGTATGAAGTAACAGCCTTTGAACACTTCAAAAAATGTGAGGAAAAATGCGAGGCCGAGCATATGACACAGGAGTTGATTGCGTGCCGCCTCAATATAGGGGCACTTTACCGGAATATGCAGGACTATGAGACTGCACTTACCTTCTATCAATCCGCCTGCGACCTCATACCGGAGGAGAACGCTTCCCCGTTCGAAAGACTGTATCTCCTTGCCCTCTCCTACCTTGGACAGACCTATTCCCAGCTGAATGATTATGATTCCATGGATAAAATTTACGAAAAAATACACCACCTGCAAAACAAACATTCCTTCTACAGCGTGGCGGTCTATCCGTTTTATCTTCGCTATTATCTCCACAAAAATGACCTCGCATCCTACCACGCCTGTGTGTCTTCCATCTTAGAACAGGCTGCACGCAAGGATGATTTTACAGAATTTTTCGAATTCTATTACGATGCATGTCAATTTCTCATTCTGCACGGGGAACCGGATTGTGCGCACAAACTCATTGATTGCATGAAGAATGTCACCGAGGACGCTTCCTTCGCCTTTTTACACTATTGGATTGCGCAATTAGAGGTAAAATATGCGAAAAAATATGCCTCCGAAGAAGTCTATCTTGAGGCATGCAGCCATTTTATAGAACTGCATCAGGAGTCTCATAAGAATCACATTCCCGTCATTTTACACAGTATGGAACATGTGGAGTTGCTGCATAAGACCATACAGGATTCCCATCTTTTAGAGGAAAAAAGCCGCTTAGACCAAATGACAGGACTTTTTAACAAATATTCCATCGAGTTTCTGATTCGGGAAAAGCTAAAAAGTTCCCCGGATGCCCCGCTTGCTCTTCTTCTGGTAGACATGGACTACTTTAAGCAGATTAATGACAAGCTCGGTCATCTCACAGGGGATTCCATCATCCGCAATACCGCCGCCATTATCAAAAACTTCTTTGCGGAGGACACCCTCTGCGGGCGCGTCGGCGGAGATGAATTCTTAATCTGCGTATCCGATTTCACCGATACGGCTTCCATTCTGCTTCAGGCTGAACTTCTCAGGCAGGAGATATGCCGGCAGACTTCCCTCCATCATCTGCCGATTCCGACGGATGCGAGCATAGGGATTGCCTTTTCCACCCCTGACTGTCTTGACTTCGCCGACTTATTTCATCGCGCTGACGATGCACTCTACAGCGCAAAGCGTGCCGGACGCAGCAAAGTCATCACGGCAGACTGATTCTCCGGCGACAACAATTATTTTGGGAGCAAAAGAATATGAACCTAGATACCTTTTTTCAACAACATACGGATGTCGCTGTCGCCTTTTCCGGTGGCGTCGATTCCACTTTTCTTCTGGCAATCGCAAAAAAATATGCCAGACGCTGCCATGCTTACTATGTAAAAAGCAATTTTCAGCCTGACTTTGAATACAGGGAAGTTCTCTCCTTCTGTGAAAAAGAACAGATTCCATATACGATATTGGAATTTGATCTGACAAAATGCCCGGACATCACAAGCAACCCTTCTAACCGCTGCTACTACTGCAAACGGCATATCTTTTCTATGATATTGAGCGAGGCGGACAAATCCGGCTATCCTGTCGTCATCGAAGGGACGAATGCCTCCGACGACATTTCCGACCGCCCCGGTTATCAGGCACTGCAGGAGCTCCATGTTCTCTCACCCCTGCGCGAATGCAGCCTCACCAAAGCAGAGATTCGTTCACTCTCCCGGGAGATGAACCTGCCTACCGCAGACAAGCCTGCCTACGCCTGCCTTGCCACAAGAATCCCCGCCGGAACTTTCATCACGCCGGAATTACTACACACCGTGGAACAGAGCGAAACCTTCTTAATGTCGCTTGGCTTCTCTGATTTTCGGATTCGTGTCGTTCCCAATGGATCGCATTACGACGCCAAACTACAAATTACGGAGAACCAGCTTGCTCTTCTGTTGGAACACCGGCCGCTCATCTATCAAACATTGTGCAAATCTTTCGCCAATGTGTATCTCGATTTGAATTTCCGGGTGCCGAGTGTATAAGAAGGGGACTGCCATCAGAATTCTATTGTTTGCCGGAGTCGGAATAAAACGCAAAGCAAGAAAACCGAATAAAAAAGGGAAGGACACTCCTCTGCTATAGCGAAGAGGATACCTTCCCTTTTTTAATCATAACTTTATCTGCTGATAGCAGCGCACATCAGCTCTTGCTTACCACTCCAAATCCACAATCAATCCGGTTGGATTGGTGTAATGCAGTAAGGTACTACAATCAAAAACATCATCATAGCAGAATCCATATGCATATCCATTGACACTATGGTCATGCCAGAACTTTGCATAATAGTTGCAAGGTGCCTGCTGATAAAAGTACTGTGCATCTGCCCAGTGCTCCGGGTTCAATGCAACACCACGGTTTAATGCCGCACATAACTGTGCTTCTACCACTTTTTCCATAGTTGTACCGGAATCTAAAGTTCCTTTTCCTTCAAACACATCCTGAGTGGTTGGCTTATGTACAACGATGTCACTTGCCCCGCCATCTTTGCTAAATATCATATCATCTCCCACTACACGACCCCGGAATTCTCCAGCCTCACACTGGAATACCAGGTCTTTGGTGCGGTAAGTATCCCATACCTGATTGATATATTCGTCAAAATAGTTTCCGTTAGTCTGTCCTGCATTAAAAGTTGACTTGCAAGGCGCTACGATACGATACTCATTGATAAGGCTCTTAAATGCCTCCGGAACTTCAGATGCAAATGCACTATAAATCTCGTCTCTTGTTCCTACGTCACCCACTGTTTTGTCGTAAACATCCGCATCACCCGGAACACGGTCAAAACCGCCTTCTCCAAACAAACGGGTTACAACTGGAAAACAGAAATTGTCTACACGTGTTGTATTACCCCAGTATTCACCATTTTTCAGAGTAAACTCAATAAATTCAAAGTATACATCCTGATTCGGGTCACTTGGATTATTCAAATCCGGTCCAGCGAATCCCATATTTCCGTTTATATCCTGATTAATCGTAACGTAAACAGGGGAACCATAGCTTAAATACATTCTTCCTGATACAATATTCGGAAGGGATACCCAGTTTGCTTCTGCTAAGCTGTAATAAATGTCAGCACACATTCTGTCACCTTTTTTAATGGTATTTAAGGCTGTGGTTGCTTCCACCAGGTTACCATTCTTATCTACATAGCAAAGCTTTCCTGTTTCCGGATGATAACCTACTACCAGCCAATAAATCTCATTGTCGCTGAACTTTCCATTTGTTTTGTTGTTCAGCTGTAAGGTCATAGCTCCATTACCTGTCGGAACGGTTGGAAGGGTTCCAGGATTTGTACTCCCTGTGTTTCCGGTATTACCTGTATTTTCGGCATCTTCTTTCACAGTACCATATACCTCTGCTTCATAGAGAGAGTAGCCATATGGCAATGCTCTTTCGATTCCTCGAATCTTCACATAACGGGCATCTACTGCGGCAAAGGAAATTTTCTCAACACCGCCTGCTCCATTTTCCTGCGTTGCTACTGTCTTGTACTGGTTTCCATCTGCGGAAACCTGAATCTCGTATTTCTTTCCGTATGCTGCTTCCCAGTTCAATACCACTTCACTGATATTACATGTTGTTCCTAAATCAATAACAGCCCATGCATCATCCGCAAAATTAGAAGACCATCTGGTATCTGCATTGCCATCTACCATATTTGCAGCCAGATAATCATTGTTCTCCACGCCAGAAACAGTTACCTGTTTTCCTCTTGCCAGATTTACCAGCTCTTTCGGTGTTTCTGGCTCTACCGGTGTCTCCGGCTCTACCGGTGTCTCCGGCTGATTTGCATCGCTTTCTGCCGGCAAAACAAAGGTTTCCCACTGGCTGTCCAGCGCTCCGTTCCCCGGATTATAGGTAAAGAAATATTCTATGGTATCTCCTGTAGAAAGACCTGTTACCTGATATGTATAGTTTCCGTTTCCATCGGACTTCATTCCTACATTTAACTGTCCGCCACCGTTCACCTTATAATGAAGATCTGCGAATGTTGCTCCATTTACATAGAATTCCACCGTTCCATCGGTTCTCTTCAATCCGCATACCTCGTCACCTCTTACATTTGTGATAGAGGAAGACGGTGTCTCCGGCTCTACTGGTTTCTCCGGCTCTGCTGGTTTCTCTGGCTCTGCTGGTTTCTCTGGCTCTACCGGTGCTTCTGTAGTATGATTGGTATATGTGCTATTGTTACTCTCTGGGTCCTGATATACACGTACATAATCTATCTGCATGTTAGCCGGAATATCTCCTTCTAAAGGTGTTACTCCTCCATCAAACCATCCACCTACTGCAAGATTCATAACAATATAAAATTCCTGGTCAAAAGGTGCACCAGAGGTTTCTCCATTTGCACTGGTAAACCATTTGTCACTGCTGATTGCAGAATAACAGGTACCATCTACATACCATTTAATCATATCTTGTTCCCAGACCACACTATAAACATGCCAATCGGTCATGTCTGTTCCTTCCGGGAAGGTATATATGTTACTCAGATTCGTGTTTGCCGGATACGTTCCGCCAAAATGAATGGTGCCATAAATATTATCCGGGTATCTTCCCTTTGCCTCCATAACATCCAATTCACCGGATGCTGCCCAAGTACCATAAGTCTCATCATTTGGAAGCATCCAAAGTGCCGGCCATACTCCCTGTCCCGTCGGAAGCTTTGCGCGGAAATCAATTCTTCCGTATTTGAATGTAAACTTGTCTTTGGAAGTTATTTTTCCGGAAGAATACTGTGCTACACGATTTGGATCGATCTCCGGGAAAGTAGTTGGCTCTTCGTAAGCGTTAAGGTTTAGGCATCCGTCTTTGACAGATACATTCTTCTCACTGTCTGTATAGTATTCCAACTCAGCATTTCCCCAACCCCATGTATTCGGGTCACTATTTAAATAATATCCTGTATTATAATTCCATGCACCGGTATTCAGTGCATCTCCCTTGAATTCTTCGCCCCAGATATAATTCCATCCTTCAATCCGGGCATTTTCTGATGTTCCCAACTCCAATGGTGCAAAGTTTTTCGGATCTGGTCTTGGTGCATCCGGATTTCCCACAAAATTGTAGTATACATAATTATCTCCGATTGCTCCTCCTGCCTGTCCATTCGTCGGATATCCAATACGCAGCTGCATATCCTCCTGGATTGGCTGGAACCATAATCCATAAATACCATCTACCCAGTAACCCCACTGGTTTTTGTCATTTACATCACTGTAGCCATTTCCCTGATAGATAAATCCACTCTGGTTGTAATCAGCCAGATTTACCCATGCACCATTCTTGTATACTTCATACACGAAGTTTCCAAGCTCTGCATTTACCGGATAAGTTCCATCAATACGTGGAAGTGGAATTCCAATTGCTCCTGTTTCGCCTGCTGTATAAGTTGTCTGGTCCGCAGATAATTTGTACTCTGTTCTGACCGGATCACTGTATTTGATGGTATAATCCAGATATACCTGTGGAGAAGTCTTAGATTCCAGTCTTACCTTTGTGGTCTTCTCTACTTGAAACCAATATCCTCCGGGGCCATCCCAGAACTGTCCAAAATTCTGGTCATAGATCCATCCACTTGCTGCATTATTATCAATATCAATCCATGCTGACTGTTCCTCAGACCATACGGATACCTTTAAATCCGCAGCTACCTGCTCGTACTTTATACTGCTGTTTCCATTAAATGTCGGATAAGTAAATCCTACGCTTCCGGTTACTCCTGCCTCAAGCTCAGGTCCCTGCGTAGCCGTCATAGAGGTAATTACTGTTTTATCTAACTTATTAAACTCCAAAGTATAATCCAATGTAACTTTAGGATTCGCCCTGGATGCCAACTGCAGATATGTAGTTTCAGATACTTTGAACCAGTATCCGCTAAATCCACTGTCATTCCAATGTCCCCAGTTATTGTTATAAACAAAACTGCTGACGCTATCAATGTCTTTCCAGACTCCATCTACTTTTACATTCACCTGCAAATCTCCTGCTACATCAGAAAATGATGCAGCTCCGCCATTAAACACTGGCATCACAAATCCATAACTGGCGTTTTCCACCCCTGAACCAGTCAAAACTGGACCATCATTGGTAGAATAATAACTCATTGATGTAATAGTCGTTCCATTTGCCGCCATTACAACACTTCCTGTTGGCATAATAAGTCCGGCTACCATGGCAAACAGCACCAACACCCCCAGCGCTCTTTTCCACTTTCTGGCACCGGATGCCAAAAATTTTTGCAACATAAATCTCCTCCTAGTATAATAATGGTGTAGTCAAACAAGACTACTGGGTTAATAAGTTTT
>CAZBUW010000095.1:0-11163 GCA_964495195.1 uncultured Roseburia sp. | reverse complement strand
ATAAAATCTTAAGTTTCCCATATATACAATTCTTGTTCGTGAAACAACCCTATATCTTAGACTTTATAGTGCCAAACGATTTTATTGATAAATTTCTATAAGTTGCATGACATGAAAAAGGACTGCCGGCGCAGCCCCTTTACTCTTCTATTATTTCAATTTCATCAATATGCTCGATTCTGAGAAGCTTGGTAATTTGATTATTTTTCTTATCCGTAAAACGCACTTTTATCCACTCATCATCAGAGTCTAATACCAGACACCTTATTTCTGCATTTCCTGCCATCTGTAAAAACTCATCGGATTCTATCCTGCACTCTTTATTCACCAATTCACAAATTAACTTTGACATCATGCTCTCTCCTTTTTGCTTTCTCTCTAATCTCTTTACTTTCGCTTCAAGCCGCTTTACCTTGCCGGGATATGAAGAATAACAAAGTAAAATACCCAAAGCAACCAAGCCTATCCATTCCATTCTTTTCCTCCTGTTTTCAACTTATCTATCTAAATTTTTAATATTGGGTTTGACCATTGGGGAAAGTCCCTCATTAATGGATTGTATTCTTCCTTTAAATCTTCGACTCCTAAGTTAATAAATACCTTACGGGTATTTATACTATTCGCAATTTCGCTTTGGTTATCGTATATCTCCCAATACTCGCCTTTTGTTACTATCTGACTAGGGTTTTCACTGTCACAATAACCACTCATCAATACATAGCGCCTGCGTCTGACCTCTGAAAACCGCAGTCAATATTTCAGCAGTGCTTTTTGTGCACCAGCCTCTCGAGCGCGGTAAACCATGGCCAAGGCAGGGCGTTGCCAAAGATAATGCCAAGCACCAGCGCACCGGCCGTCTTGATGGTTGCCACACCGTTGTCCGAGAAGCCCGACATGTCGTTGATAATAAGGCTGTAGGCTGTATAATAAATGAGCGCTCCCGGCACTAGCGGGAAGATGCCCGGGAAGAGATAGGTAGTCGCGGGCTTTAAATGAACCGCCGCAAAGATTCTCGAGTAAATGGTGAGCACCAGGCAGGCAACCATGTTGGAAAAAACAGAGGTAAAGCCCATGTTTGTGAGCGCCAGATATACAAACCACGTCACGGCGCCGCCTGCGCCACAGGCGATGAGTTCTTCCTTTGGAACGGCAAAAAGCACTGCGAAAGATATGGTGGCAAAAAAACAAATTACGACTTGCAGAATCATTATTGGATACCTCCGATCAGGATATGGTAGACTGTCATCATACTGCCAACTCCCGCCGCAATGCAGGCTGAGGTGAGCAGCGCGTCAATCATGCGGATGGTGCCGCAGAGATAATCGCCGTTAAAGAGATCCCGGATAGAAATAGTAAGCGCAATCCCGGGAACTAACGGCATAATGCAGCCGATGATGATTTTATCGTATAAAACAGGGAGCGGCGTAAGGGAGACGCACAGAGCACAGATTGTGACAACCGCGCTGCCGAATATATTGACTGCAAAGCGGGATGCCTTGTAATTTTGCATACAAATGGTCAATAGCTGCAAGAACAGCCCGATGAAAAAGGCGCAGACCATATCCCATGCACCTCCGCCAAACAGATAGGCGTAGCAGCCGCAGCCAAGTCCGCAGAAAAAGAGTTGCACATTGCTCTTTGCGTAGGGGAGAGTTATGATGTCGTTTAAGATCTTCATCGCTTCCTCAACCGTGTATTTGTGGGCGGAGATGTCCCTTGCAAGTTGATTTAATTTTGCCAGACGCCCTAAATGTACGGAACCGAAAGGAACATGGCGAACCATACAGAAACCATCCTCGCTAATCTCGTTGGCGCTGCTGAAGAGACCGTTGGTAAGTACATAAAAATCATATTCTTCAATATCATAAGCCCTGGCAATCCGGTCTACCGTCTCTTCCACGCGGTAAATCTCGGCGCCGTTGCGAAGCATAGCGTCTCCTACCCGCATGGCAAGATTGAGAGCATCTTTGTTTGAACTCATATGCCTCCTCCTGACTGATTAATTACTTCCTTAAATAGAATATATCTTCTGCCTGATCATTTTCGTCTCTTAGTTAAGGTATCATGTTTTTTTAGAATTTGCAACATTACAGTGCAAAATTTCCTGAATTCAAACCATGACTTCCGTCACATTATGCATATTTACTAATATGCGCAATAAATTTCCCGATATATAATGTGTATTTTTCTATCACAGTCAGTAAATTCTCGCAAATAGTGCACAAAATGCCCATTTAATCCAATATCGGATTTGCAATCATTTGTACAATATGCTACAATTATACTGATTTCAAAAATAAGTAAAGGAGGAGTTTTTCTATGATGTTCTTGAAAGGCATAGGAGCGCTTTTGCTCACATTGGCGGCATTTTCTCTTTTCAGCCTGAAGTTTCCCAAGGGAAGCAAGGCAATGGGAGGACTTGCAGATGCAGCGGTTGCCACTTTCCTTGTCGAAGCAATTTTTAAGTACATTTGCGGCGATTTTATTGGCATCTCTTTCCTCGGCGAGGTAGGAGAAGCATCCGGCAGCATGGGAGGCGTGGCATCAGCGGCGTTGGTTGGTATTGCTATGGGCACTAATCCTGTATACGCGGTAGCATCGGCGGCGGCTTGCTCTGGATATGGCATTTTGCCGGGGTTTATCGCGGCATATCTGCTTCATTTTGTGCTTAAATTTTTGGACAAGCATTTGCCGGCGGGACTTGACGTAATCGTGTGCTCACTGGCAGCAGCGGCACTTGGCAGAGGAATTGCTGTCATAGTAGATCCCGGAGTGAATTCTATCATTTCCACAATCGGAGACTCCATCACAATTGCAACCAGTCAGTCGCCGATTCTTATGGGACTGGTGTTAGGCGGACTGATGAAGATGATTTGTACTTCGCCGCTCAGCTCCATGGCTCTTACCGCCATGCTGGGGCTTACAGGTCTGCCGATGGGTATTGCAGCCGTGGCATGCTTCGGCGGGTCCTTTACCAACGGCATCATATTCAAGAGACTGAATCTTGGCAACAACAGCCGCGTACTTGCTGTCATGTTGGAACCTCTGACGCAGGCTGATATTATTACCCAGAATCCCATTCCAATCTATGGAAGCAACTTCTTTGGCGGCGGACTTGCCGGAATTGCAGCGGCGACACTTGGCATCATCAACAATGCTCCCGGTACGGCGTCCCCGATTCCGGGACTACTTGCACCGTTTGCCTTCAATGACCCTCTCAAAGTGCTATTAGCTATGGCATTGGCAGCGCTGGGCGGTTCGTTGGCCGGATTTGTCGGTTCTATAATATTTACCAAGTTAGGCTTCAAGAAGGATGTGCGTGCTACAATACAGGGAGACAGCGTAGCATAACCATGAATGAGAGGCAAATCTTCTGCTCCTGCAGCACTCAAATTCCGTAAAAGCAGCAGAGGCAGCATTTTGCTTCGTAAGACAAGGAGGATTAAAATGAAATATGAAATTTGGGGCGAGATTTGCCCGGCAGTAACCATAAAGCTGAATAAAGGAGAGTCTGTAGTTACCCAGTATGGCGGTATGAGCTGGATGAGCGACAAGGTGGAGGTTCACAGTTCAAAACAGAAGGGATTCAAGGAGTTGAATGAGATTTATGATGGGTTTCTGGTGCAGTATGCAGCGTCCGATGATAAACAGGAGATTACATTTTCCGCGACCAGAGCCGGACAAATCGCAGAGTTTGACATTAAACAGGGACAACCTGTGGTAGCGCAGAAAGCGCTTCTGCTGTGTGCAGAGAGCACGGTGCGCATCAAGGATTTCTTAGCAGCAAATTATAAATGGCAGTTAAAGGGCGCGGGCGGCTATGATTTGCAGCAATACGAAGGCGAAGGCAAGGTATTTATGGAGATTAACGGTTCCGTGAGACGTCTTGAACTGGAAGCTGGGGAAAAGCTAATCGCAGAGACTGGAAATCTGGCGGCATGGGAGGCAGGCGTGCATACGGAAGTAAGCTTTGTCAGAGATAATTCTTCCATTCTTTTCAGAGGACAGGGCACGCTTATGACTACTGTTACAGGTCCGGGGCGTATTTGGCTGCAGACAGCGCCGGTTTCCGAATTGGCAAAGAGAGTGACGCCATATATTGTTGAGGACTAACGGAAAGTCACTATATTTCACTACATATTTTTTTATAGAAAGGAGCTTTTTTTATGAACTATTATGAAAGAGCGTTGGAATTAAAAGACGAGACAATTGCAGATCGCCGTTATTTCCACACAAATGCAGAAGTAGGTCTGAATATGCCGAAGGCACAGGCTTACGTTATGGAGAAACTGAGGGAATATGGTCTTGAACCCAGGGAATGCGGTCACGGCGTGACAGCAACGCTCGGAAAAGGCGGTAAATGTATTATGCTCCGGGCGGATATGGACGCCCTGCCGATGCCGGAGGAGAGCGGCGAACCATTTGCCTGCCCGACGGGAACGGAAGCGCATGCCTGCGGACATGACTTTCATGCGGCGATGCTGCTGACGGCGGCGAAGATGCTGAAAGAGACGGAGGATGAGCTTGAGGGAACCGTCAAATTCATGTTCCAGCCTGCTGAGGAGACATTCGAGGGAAGCAAGGATTTGATTGCAAACGGTATCCTTGAAAATCCAAAGGTTGATGCGGCGCTTGCGTATCATGTTACCGCCGGAAAAATGCCGATTGGCATCTACATGTATAATGATAAGGGCACGGCAATGATGTTTTCCGTAAACGGTTTTCGATTTACAATCAAGGGCAAAGGTACGCATGGCGCATATCCACAGAACGGAATCGATCCAATCAATGTGGCGGTACACATGCATATGGCTTTTCAGTCTCTTATTGCAAGAGTATCAAATCCGGAGAAAGCTGTTGTATTCACAATCGGCAAGATTGCGGGAGGCGCAGCTGCCAACATTATTCCTGATGTCTGTGTGATGGAGGGTACCTTGCGTACCAACGATCCGGAGCAACGCGAACTGATGGTTACTAAGATTCGCGAGGTAGCGGAAAAGACAGCGGAAGCTTTTGGCGCCAGTGTTGAAATCGAAGTGCTTTCGGATGTTCCGCCTTTAATCTGCAATCCGGCGTTTACCAAAGAGATTGTAGGCTATATGCAGGAGATGAATATTCCGGGGGCAACACCGTATCCGGGAATTGAAGCCAGCGCATCGGAAGATTTTGCGGTTGTTGCAAATGAAGTGCCGAGTTGCTTTATGTATATATCCGCAGGATTTTTAGACGAGAGAGGCGCATATTCCGCTCATAATCCTAAGGTTCGTTTTAACGAGGATGTGTGTCCGGTTGGCGCGTCAAGCCTTGCGCACTGTGCAGTACAGTGGTTAAAGAACAATAAATAATGCACTGTAATTTTACATGAAGGAGAGAAAATATTATGGCAGAAAACAATGTAACAAATGTAGCGGTACCTTTGGAAAAAGGTGCGAAAAATAAAGTTACAATCGGCTGTATGATGTTGATGCTTTTCATAGCGACCAGCGGTGCGGCTCTTGCAGTGCTTCAGGGTCCGATTTTAAAAAGCATCAGCGAAGATGCTTACACCAATTATTTTGGACTGCTGGGTATTATGGCAGTGCTTGGATTGTCCATCATGACGCCAATCGGAGGTAAACTTGGAGATTTATTTGGGCGCTCCTCTATCGTCTTGATTTCAGGTATTGTCTGTATTATCAGTTGTCTTGGTATGGCTGTGGTACGTGTTGCACTACCGTTTCTCGTATTCCGTTTCCTGTTAGGTGCGGCGCAGGGCGCTTTTACGGCAGCTCCTTACATTATTGCAAGAGAAATAAACGAGACAAAAGATGTACCGAAAGCAATGGGACTGCTTGCCAGTACCGTGGCGGTCGGCGGACTTGCAGGTTCCATCATTTCCGGCATTTTTGCGGATGCAGGCATGCTTCCACTCGCAATCGGTTATCCGATTGTCTTCTTGGTTATCGGTATCGTTTTAATTGTTAAATGCTATCCGAATAAGAAGAAACAGGGTCAGGTTAAGGTTGATCTGGTAGGTATGATATTATTGGCTATCACTCTGGCAGGCTTATCTTTTGCATTGAGTTATGGTCCGTCTATGGGTTGGACAAGCATGGTTGTTATTATCCTGTTTGTAATTACAATTATTGCGCTCGTTGCACTCATTAAGTATGAAAGCGGTGTTGGCGCGGATGCAATCATTCCGATTTCTCTTTTCAGAAACAGCAAGTATACCGTGCTTTTGCTGATTGGCTTTATTGCCTATTTCTATCAGAACGCCATGACAACTTATGCACCGTTGGCAAT
The DNA here is from genome assembly GCA_964495195.1 of uncultured Roseburia sp. GTDB lineage: Bacteria > Bacillota > Clostridia > Lachnospirales > Lachnospiraceae > Roseburia. Next base: position 4,878 of record CAZBUW010000095.1, on the reverse strand, counting down.
ACAGGATGTTATGGGATTATCCACCACGATATCTAGTACACTGCAGTTCCCACGTATGATTCTTACCATGATTCTGCCGGCAATTCTCGGCGCGTGGGTAGGAAAGAAGAAGGGCAACTCATGGAAAGCCATGATGTTCTGTATGCTTTTGATTGCGATTGCATACATTCCGATGGGATTTACCTCATCTGGCACACCGTTTATGCTTTATATGGTTATGATTGGTATTACAGGTATTGCGGAAAGTTTCCGTTCCGTATCGGTTACTCCTGCAGCGCAGGCTACTCTTCCGATGGAGCAGATGGGAATTGGTACATCGTTCGTTACTTTCGTAAACTCTCTGTCATCCCTGATTGCTTCGGCAGTGAACGCATCCCTGTATAACAGCTCCGTATCAAAGGGCGATGCAGTGGAAAACATTGCAGCTGGTATCAACAAGGTAAATATGGTAGCTGGAATTCTGGCTGCAGCCGGTTTCTTTATAGTAATATTGATTGTCCGCAAGCAACAGGAAGATAAAGCTTAAACATAGAAAATGCTCTGCGAATAATGTTAGTCGCCGTCATCCGGGTATGGATGGCGGCGATTTTTTACATTTTTTTCCGCAGTGAACTTATCTGAGAGTATTTCGAGATTGGTCTGTGGTATAAAGCCAATGCCAGCCCATAGTAGAGCGCAGCTCCAACTACAACTCCCGCAAATCCAATCAACACTGCCACAGGTATGGAGATTCCCGACAGCGCATGCGGATTGAACATCTGCCAGATTATCAGACCGTTCAATTCAACATTAATCACTATGAAAAAGACGACGGTTGAAGCCCAGAAGTACTTTAAGGCTACACCCATATATCCCAGAATCGTCACACCTGCAATCGTCAAAACGATCAATTCTGTGACAATGTCTGCCTCCGAAACGCCCATCCGGTATTTGATCCAAAGCATTCCGAGCACCACCAGATACATCACAAGATAAAGCCAAAAACTAAGGACAGCCGGAATCGAGATCTGGAGCTTCTTTTTCTGCGGGGACGCCCCAACCATATTAGACACATTGATTGAAAACAGCATCTGCAGCGGCCACATCCCTGTAATCAGAACAAAGAGCACGCCTATATATTTTGACGTCCCGTACCCGTCTATCCTCGCAAATTCCAACAGGACTCCAATGATAAAAAATGCAACTGTCGCCACCATGCAGCCCGCAAAACCATGTGCATAACGCAATAATTTAAATCCCATCTTCAACTGTTTTATCATAGTAACTCTCCTTAATATGAATCAATGCAATCCTCACGTTCAAAACGCTTACCACTGCAGATAAAATTCCAATTATAATTATAGTTGCTGTTAAATGTTTTATTGCCACAAGAATGATTAGTCCTTCCAGAAAAAGTGCAAGTGTCATCGTCAGAAAGAAGACCTGCGTTTCATCCCAGAATCTGACCACCATATCGGCAAGAACGATGCTTAAATAACTCGCCAGAACCACCAGAATCACCAGCAGGATTCCGTTCTTATCTATCAGGGGAAGACCCTCAAACCGCTGGAATATCACATAGTGAACAACATGGAAAATCACATCCATGCAAAAACAGCGAATCAGCTGCCCGCGCAGCGCTGCGAGTATGATTTTTTCCCCCTCGCGCGAGCCCTTCAAATATTCCAGATGCGAGACGTCCTTCGCACAGATTCCTCCGAACATCGTATGATCCAATATCATTTCAAATACAATCAGCACCGTCCCCACCAGCATATACCCCGGCATTCCGAATGCCATCGTACAGAATAGCCCGATTCCAAGCAGCGCCAGAGGTTCCACGAAAAAAGCGAGAATTCTGGTTCCGAGGCTTGTAAAAATCAGATAACTTTTTATTTTTTTTACCATCATTTTTCCCTCGCTATGCAATCTTTAATGTCGTATTTTTTCTCATGATCGCCACGCTGATTTGAAAGAGTGTTGGTATCTCCGTCGTGATGTCCATGCCTGCTAAGCGGTCTAAGTCTTCCGCCAGACAGATTCCCTCGAAGCCGTAGCTGCTGCCGTTGAAACTGTACAAGATCTCCTTCGCCGCCTGCGCGTCCCCGGCCTCGCCTTTTACCAGAATGTACTTTTCTTTCAGGTCCTCGACAAACCCTTCCTCCACCACGTTGCCATGCTCCATGATAATCGCATAATCCGTAACGTTCTCCATGTCCGCGATGTTGTGTGTCGAGAAGAGCACACTCTTTTCGCCGCTGCCCTGCTCTAAATAATCGCGAATCATCATGCAGAGTTTGTCGCGCATCAGCGGATCGAGCGGCGACGCCGGCTCATCGAGAATCAGACAGTCCGTCTCGCGGGCAAGCACCGCAGAGAGCATGAGCTTCATGCGGTTTCCGTCGGAGAGTTCGCTGACTTTCTTTTTCCACGTCCCAGAGACGATTCCAAGCTCCTCGCACTGCTGTTCAAATATCTTAGAATCAAACGTGTCGAACAGAATCTCACTGACTTCCTCCACCTGCTTCACCGTCCAGTTTGGCAAAAAATAGTTGCCCGGACCTGTGTAGCCGATGCGCTCCTTCACCTTATCCACATCCTTTTCGCCGTCCTCGAAATAAAAGATTTCCCCCTTGTGGTCCATCCGGATTCCCGCAAGCGCATTGATAAGTGTCGTTTTTCCGGCGCCGTTCTCGCCGATCAATGCCGTTGCGAATCCCTTTGGAATCTGAAATTTCGGAATGTCAAGACAAAATCCTTTGAATTTTTTTCTTATATTTGTTGCATAAATCATCTGCTCCATCATCCTACCTCTTCCCTTCTATTTATCATTTTCTTCCGTCACTCTGATGAGCGTCTGCAGTGTACTGACAAGTTCGCTCTCGCTGATTTCCGCAATGCGTGCTGCGGCAATCGCCTCTAAGAGCGCCGCTTCGACTTTGCGCAGATGCTGTTCTTTCAGCATCTCACCGTCCTGCGCGTTGACGTAGTACCCTTTTCCCTGCACCGCGGTGACGAGTCCTTCCTCCTCGAGCAGGTCGTATGCTTTCATCGTCGTAATCACGCTGATTTTTAAATCTTTTGCCAATCCGCGGATTGACGGCAGGTACTCTCCCTGTTTTATTTTTCCCTCAAGAATCTCTGTTCGCAGCTGATCTGCAATCTGCTGATAGATTGGGATTCCTGAATTCTGTAATATTTTCAACCTGTTCTCCTCTCCCCTTCAACTGTTTATATGTTATATATACACCCTTAACAGTTATCTGTCAAGCAGGATTCACATTTTTTTGACAGGATGTTGTATTTTGGATTCAGCGTGTTATAATTAGTATAACGAAAGTACTAGGAAAGGGGGCATTCTATGGAGATGTCAAATGTTAGTTCCGCTCTGAGCGCACTGTCCGCTTACGGTTCTGCAAGCAGCGTCAATGGCAGCCTTGCAAACGCAGTCAGCATATCAATGCTAAAGGACAGCATGGAGTTGAACGAAACCTTAAACACGCAGATGGTCAAAATGATGGAGGCCTCTGTAACACCATACCTCGGCAGTAATATTGATACTTATGTATAAAAAATGGCTCACCTCTCGTGTGAGCCATTTTTTTATTTCTATTCTCTCTAATTCAACACCGTCCCGTCTTCCCACTGCCCGCAGTACCGCAGATACTCTGCCTCCGTGTTGAGAAAGTTCTCCGCATTCTGCGGCAGAACAATCGGTTCGATTGCATTTTTTATATAATTACAAACGTAAATTACTTTTTCACAGTTCAAAAACACCCAGTCAAAACGAACCTTCTGTTGCTCCTGCTGATGATGCATATACTCAAAGAGCTGTCCGGCGTCGATGTCATTCTCATCTGTCGGGTGAAGAAAAAGATAGAGTCCGTTGTACCGCATGTGCTGATAATTCGTGTTCAATTTCTCGAGTTTCCGGTCAAAACGATACTTTGCCTTCGACAGATAATCCTGGTGAAGTGTTGCGTCCGGCAGCACCGCCCAGAATCTTCCGTTGTAAAAATGGAGCCGATCCCCGTATTTTTGCAGGGCAGACGGCGGAAGATTCTCCTTCCTGCATCCCAGATACTGCTCGATAAAGCTCTCCGTCTGACCGTCATCCGGCAAAAGCGCCTGGCTGACTTCCAGCCCGAACTGCATGGTCTCGTTAATCCAGTCGGGCGACTCACTTTTTACAAAGGAGGGCTTGTAATCCGGCCAGAGATATTTCAGGGAAACCGCCGCATAGATTTCATTTAAAAGTTTTTCATACGCCATGTGCCATCCTCCATCTCTCTCCGATATGTTTGCATCAGCGCACTAGTGTACTGTATCAAGCTATTTGACGAAATATGAGCGATACAGTACACTAGTATAAATCCCGGATATACTCATAGCAGAGATTGCCGTCTACAACCCGGTAAAAAAACGGGTCTTTCCGAATCGTATTCTCCGAATTGATGATAAAATTGTTCCAGTCTCCCGTCTCTTCCCCATCGTCCAAATAAATCGTCACCTTATAGCTGTATCCCATACGTCCGAGCGAGACTCCGTCTCTGCGCATTCTGACCTCATTTAAATTCGTTATGATGTGTGCAATCTGCTCCTCATCCGTAATATGGAGAGTTTTTCCGCTGCCCCCGTCGAACACAACAATCTCCATAACCGCATCCGGGTCAAGCTCCATGATATCGACCGGCATCCGATACCACAACACTGCCACCGCTGCCACAATCAAGAATACTATTGCAAGAACAAATACTTTTTTCTTCATAGTCTCCCTCCCCGCACGCTATCTCTGATTTTATTATGACACACCGCCCGCGAAAAAACAAGCGGGACGCTCCGCTGGGTAGGGTTGTTTCACGAAGGCCTATCAGTTAATGTTTTGATCTTGTGGCTCAC
>CAZBUW010000094.1:0-11186 GCA_964495195.1 uncultured Roseburia sp. | reverse complement strand
GGCTGACGCCGTTCTTCGGATAAAAGACGATAATCTTCGTCCCCTCCACATCCGCAAACCCTGCGAGCGCAGCCTTTCCGGTATCACCGGATGTCGCCGTCAAAATCACAATGTCATTTTTCACCTGGTTTTTTCTGGCTGCGGTAATCAATAAATGAGGCAGAATGGACAATGCCATATCTTTAAATGCAATGGTAGAGCCATGGAACAGTTCCAGATAATATGCTCCGTCCGCATCCACAAGCGGGGCAATCTCCTCCGTGTCAAATTTGCTGTCGTAGGCTGCATTGATACAGCGCTTTAATTCCTCTTCCGTAAAATCTGTCAGGAACTGCTTCATCACTGCGTAGGCAGTCTCCTGATAAGACATGCCCGCCAGTTCTTCTATACTCACGTCAAGGACAGGAAGTTCCGTTGGAACAAAGAGTCCTCCGTCATTTGCCAGACCTCTCAAAATCGCCTGTGAAGCCGTCACTTTTTCATTTGCATCTCTTGTACTTGCATACATTAATCCCATATCTTTAACCTCTTACTTTTTTTCTAAAAAACAACATTCTGCTATTGTCTTTTGCACATTACTACGTGAAACTTACTTTTCCCATTATATAGGAAGCGGGTATCCCCTGTCAATGGAACTTGCAAAATTCCTTGTTCCGATTTCCACGTTATGATAAAATATCTTTAGATTGTTTATATGAAATTCTTTCAAAGGAGAATCGCTATGTTGCCCGGCACCTGTAAAGCAGTCAAAAAGGATGGTACGATCTACTATCGTTCCAACATCACCTACCAGAACAAACACATCAGTCTCGGAAGTTTCTCCGAGGAAGCTCTCGCATCAAAAGCATACGAGGACGCTTCCCGGCTTCTTTCCCATCCCGGGGTCACGCTGGAGAATATTGACTTTTCCAGATACGAACTTCCATTTGAAAAAATCATCACCCTGCTCAATTTCCGCGATAACCGGTTCTATATCAAGACCCCTATCTATCTGCGAAAAGGGTATTTTTCCTATTTTCTCTCCGCATCGGAAGAGTTAAAATTTGACATTGACGACTTGTTCTACTATTCAAGCCACAAGATTATGCGGCGTCAGGGACATCTCTTCGTCAATGATTACGGCATGCAGGTCTCCATCGGCTCCCGCTATGGTATCCGCAATTACGCCGTGGCAGGGCGCGATTACGCGTTCGTGAACGGCGATACACTCGATTACCGCTATTCCAATATTTTGATTATAAATTCTTATCACGGCGTCACACGCATTGAAAAAAAAGGCAAAACGCGCTATAAAGCCACCATCCACATCAACGGCAATTACGTCATCGGCACTTACTCCTCCGAGGAGAAGGCCGCCATCGCCTACAACAAAGCGGTCGATCTCGCCAAAAAACACGGCATTAAAAAAAATTTCCCGGGAAATTATATCGCTGACATCTCCGCTAAGGAATATGCGGAGCTTTACACCAAACTTTCGATTTCTCACAAATATTTAGATTATCTAAAGACCGATGTATAACAAAAGATACCAGTTATCACAACTGATATCTTTTTTCTTTGCTATTTGCGGTTGATATAGTTAACCAGACCTTCTGCATCGATAATCTTCTGCATAAATGGCGGGAATGCCTGACCCTGATAGGTCGCTCCCGTTGTCTTGTCCGTAATGATACCGCTGTCAAAATCCACTTCCACTTCATCTCCGGCATTGATTCCCTTTGCCGCCTCCGGACACTCCACAATCGGAAGCCCGATGTTGATGGCATTGCGGTAAAAAATTCTGGCGAACGTCTCCGCGATAACGCAGCTCACGCCGGCTGCCTTGATGGAAATCGGCGCGTGCTCTCTCGAAGAACCGCATCCAAAATTCTTTGTCGCCACAATGATATCCCCATTTGACACTTTTTTCACAAAGTCCGGATCGATATCCTCCATGCAATGAGCTGCAAGCTCCTTCGGGTCCGAAGAATTCAGATATCTTGCAGGAATAATTACATCTGTATCTACATTGTCACCAAATTTGAATACATGACCACATGCTGCTTTCATGTCTACACCTTACCTTTCCCGTAACGATTCTCTGTTATGCGATTTCATCCGGATCAGAAATCCTTCCGGTGATGGCACTTGCAGCCGCTACTGCCGGGCTGGCAAGATAGATTTCAGAATCCACATGTCCCATGCGTCCAACAAAGTTGCGATTTGTCGTGGAGACACATCTCTCATTCTCCGCGAGAATTCCCATATAGCCGCCGAGACATGGTCCACAGGTCGGTGTACTGACAATCGCTCCCGCCTCGACAAAGATTTTTAACAATCCCTCTTCCATCGCATCTAAATAGATTTTCTGGGTGGCAGGAATCACAATGACGCGCAATCCCTTCTTCACTTTTCTTCCCTTTAAAATAGAAGCCGCCACGCGCAAATCATCCATTCTTCCGTTGGTGCAGGAACCGATGACCACCTGGTCAATTTTGATATCTCCCACCTCATCGATTGTCCGCGTGTTCTCAGGAAGATGCGGAAATGCCACCGTCGGGCGAAGCGTGCTCAAATCTATCGTATACTCCTCGTCATAGACTGCATCCTCGTCCGCCTCATAGACGGTGTAAGGGCGCTTCGAGTGCTCCTCCATATATTTTTTTGCAAGGTCATCGACCGGAAAAATACCATTTTTCCCGCCCGCTTCGATTGCCATGTTGGCGATGGTAAAACGGTCGTCCATCGTAAGGTACGCAATTCCGTCCCCCACGAATTCCATCGATTTATAGAGCGCTCCATCCACACCGATCATACCGATGATGTGAAGAATAATGTCTTTTCCGCTGACCCATTTGGCAGGTCTGCCGGTCAGATTGAATTTAATCGCAGACGGCACTTTAAACCACGCCTTGCCGGTCGCCATTCCGGCCGCCATATCGGTACTGCCGACACCTGTGGAAAAAGCACCTAGCGCTCCGTATGTACATGTGTGAGAATCTGCACCGATAATGACATCCCCTGCGACTGTGAGTCCTTTCTCCGGCAGCAACGCATGTTCTATCCCCATTTCTCCAACATCAAAATAGTTTGTAATCTCGTGTTTACACGCAAATTCTCTCACGCATTTACAATGCTGTGCAGATTTAATATCCTTATTTGGCACAAAATGGTCCAATACAAGTGCAATCTTATCCTTGTGAAAAACACCGTCCACCTTCATCTTCTCCATCTCATGGATGGCGACCGGAGAGGTGATGTCATTTCCAAGTACAAGGTCTAACTCCGCTTCAATGAGCTGTCCTGCTGTCACTTCCGGAAGTCCTGCGTGCGCTGCAAGAATCTTTTGCGTCATTGTCATCCCCATGCACATTTCCTCCTACTTCTATATTTTGTGTGAGTGTGTGTGTATAATCTGGATTCTGTTAAAATCTTGATTATCTGAGTCCTATTGTAGCACAGCCATTAATATAATACAAATACATAATAAATATGTTTACCATAACTTTATATTATGTTATACTGTTTTCATGATATGATACTGAGGTCAAAAGGGTGCTGCGCACCCATCGGACACAATATATGGTTTTGCAAGCTCGCTTGCAAACACATATATTTGTGCCGATGCAGCCCCGAAGGGGCTTTTGACCCCGGCATCATGATATAGTAAGAAAGGAGTCATCTTCCATGAATCAGAATCTTTCATCTTATCGGATTTTTTACACGGTCGCCAACACCGGCAATATTTCAAAAGCTGCCAAGGAGCTCTACATCAGCCAGCCCGCTATCAGTAAATCCATCCAGAAGCTCGAGGAGGGAATCGGCTGCAAACTTTTCTCCAGAAGTTCCCGCGGCGTCATGCTGACCGAGGAGGGCAGACTGCTCTACGATCACGTCAGCGCCGCCTTTGAGACCTTAACCCTCGGCGAAGAGAAACTGCGCCGCTCCATCGAGCTCGGCGTCGGCCATTTAAAAATCGGTGTGAGTGCCACGCTCTGCAAATATATGCTGCTTCCTTATTTAAAGGAATTTATCAAGACCAACCCTCACATCTCCATCTCCATCACCTGCCAGTCCACCAACCAGACGCTAAAGCTCCTCGAGGACAACAAGATTGACATCGCCCTCATTGGACGGCCTGACTCCCTCAAGGGAATACAGTTTGATTTTCTAGAGGAAATTGAAGATATCTTCGTTGCAACCAGAGATTACCTGCACAACCTGAAGGCGCGCGGCGTCCAGAAAGATCAGATTTTGCAGAGCTCCACGCTCATGCTCTTAGACAAAAACAATATGACCAGACAGTACATAGACGATTATCTTCAGGAGAACCAGATTCATGTCAAAGACTCCATCGATATCTCCAACATGGATCTGCTCATTGACTTTGCCCGCATCAGCGTCGGCGTCGCCTGTGTCATCAAAAACTTTGTAAAAGAGGATTTAGAGAACGGAACCCTCATCGAGATTCCGCTCGGCATCCCAATCCACAAACGCGAAGTCGGATTTGCCTGCAAAAATACCGCACACCCTTCAAAGTCGCTCTCCGACTTCATCGAGTTCTATCGGAGTTATTCAAATGCATGTATCCAGTCCGCCTTCAAAAAATAGATCAAAAAGATGATGGAACTAATCGACCAGGTCAGCGGGTATGCCCAGAAGATAACCTGAATCACAGGAATTAATTTAACTACAATTGTTATATATGTAATTCGAATGATGCACCATGACACAAGCATGGTGAACATCGGCACGGTCGACTTACCGGCACCGCGCATGATGCCTGCGATGCAGTGTGAAAAAGCCAGCAGAAAGTAAAAGAGGCTCTCAACATGCGCCTGTTTTACCGAGACCGCAATGACTTCCGGCGTATTGTCAAACGCTGCCGTAAAATACGGTATCACAAAGTAGACAATCACACCCACTAACTCCGCGAGCGTAACGGAACAGACGATTCCAAAATACGCTCCCCTTTTTGCCCTGTCGTACTGCCTTGCCCCGAGATTCTGACCGATGAAAGTCGTCAGAGCCATCGCAAAACAGGTGATTGGCAAAAAGGCGAACCCCTCAATCTTTGAATACACCCCGCAGCCTGCCACTGCGATTGCACCGAACGCATTGATGTTCGACTGCACTACAATGTTTGCAATCGAGATAATTGAATTCTGCAGACCCGAGGGAAGACCGATGCGGATAATCTGCCGAAGCATTCCCGGATGAAAGCGAATCTCCCTTGGGAACACCTGATAGACGTCACGCGTCCGAAGCAGTCTCACAAAGCAGAGGACTGCACTCACCGCCTGCGATACTGCTGTTGCAAAAGCTGCCGCTCCCACTCCCATGCGAAACCCGCCGACTAAAATCAAATCTAATATGACATTGACGACGGACGAGAAAATCAAGTAATAGAGCGGATGTCTGCTGTCTCCGACCGCCTGTAAAATTCCCATCACAATGTTGTACATGACGAACGCCAGCGATCCCGCGAAGTACGTTCTGAAATAGACGACGGAATTAGGCATAACACTTTCCGGCGTCCCCATCCACTGCAGGATATGCGGGGTCAGAAGCATTCCAAGCACCGTCAGAAGCGCACCCGCCACCAGACCGAATGCGATGTCCGTATGTACTGCACGCTTTACATTATCATAATCTTTCCCACCGAAAAATTTGGAAATGACAACGCCCGCCCCCATCGCGATTCCGTTGAAAAAACCGACCAGGAGAAAAATCAGGCTCCCGGAGGAACTGACCGCAGCGAGCGCGTCACTCCCCAGAAAATTTCCCACAATCAGTGAATCTACCGTATTGTAAAGCTGCTGAAATAAGTTCCCTAAGAAGATGGGAATTGCAAAAGATACAATTCCCTTCCAGATGGGCCCCGATAATAACTTTGTCGTTTCTCGTTTCATATTACTTCATAACAATATTGACAATTCTTCCAGGAACATAAATCTCCTTTACAATGTTTCCTGTCAGTTTATCTGCAATGGCTTCCTTCGCTCTCGCAATGACGTCATCCTTTGCATCATCCTTACCGATTGCCAACGTTCCTTTCGTCTTTCCGTTAATCTGAACAGCGATTTCAATGGTGCTCTCCACTGTCTTTGCCTCATCATACTCCGGCCATGTGGTCTGATAGATATGACCTTCCCCGCCGATAATCTCCCAGAGTTCCTCCGTGATGTGTGGCGCGACCGGATTCAAAAGGGTAAGCAATGTCTTGTATTCCCCTTTCGTGATGGCATTTTTCTTATAGAAATCATTGATGAGCGCCATCATCGCCGCGATAGCCGTATTGTACTTGAGGTTCTCAAAGTCGCCGCTGACCTTTTTGATGGTCTGGTGCATCTTCGTCTCTAAATCGGCAGAATATCCCTCTTCCTCCGTCATGATATCCTGCAATTTCCAGACGCGCTCTAAGAAACGGCGGCATCCTTTCACGCCGTCCTCTGACCAGGAGGCAGCCAGATCGAACGCCCCGATGAACATCTCATAGGTTCTCAACGTATCTGCCCCGTAATCTCTCACGATATCGTCAGGATTTACAACGTTTCCTCTCGACTTAGACATCTTCTCGCCGTTCTCCCCGAGAATCATACCGTGGGAAGTTCTCTTCTGGTATGGTTCCGGCGTCGGAACCACCTTCTGATCGTATAAGAATTTGTGCCAGAATCTGGAATACAACAGATGCAGTGTCGTGTGCTCCATACCACCGTTGTACCAGTCGACCGGAAGCCAGTACTTCAACGCTTCAGGGCTTGCGAGCGCCTCGTCGTTGTGCGGATCACAATATCTTAAGAAATACCAGGAGGAACCTGCCCACTGAGGCATGGTATCTGTCTCACGCTTTGCAGGGCCGCCACAGCACGGACATGTCGTATTCACCCAGTCCGTCATGGCTGCAAGCGGAGATTCTCCGTTGTCCGTCGGCATGTAGCTCTCCACCTCAGGAAGCATCAGCGGAAGCTCGCTCTCATCGATTGGAACATAGCCGCATTTTTCACATTCCACGATTGGAATCGGCTCACCCCAGTAACGCTGACGTGAAAATACCCAGTCGCGCAATTTGTAGTTCGTCTTTGCCGTTCCGATTCCCTTTTCCTCTAAGAAGGCAATCATTTTCTCCTTGGCGTCTTTGACTTCTAAACCGTTGATGAAGTCGGAATTCACAAGGACACCGGTTGCCACATCCGTAAAGGCAGCCGCGTTGACATCGACCTCCTCGCCGTCTTTTGCAACGACCTGAATGATTGGAAGGTTGAATTTCTTAGCGAACTCCCAGTCTCTCTCGTCGTGCGCAGGCACCGCCATGATTGCACCGGTACCATAGCTCATCAATACATAGTCGGATACCCAGATTGGCACCTCTTTTCCATTGACCGGATTGACAGCTGTCAACCCGTCAATCTGAACACCGGTCTTATCTTTTGCGAGCTCAGCGCGCTCAAAATCAGATTTCTTGGAAGCAGCCTCGCGGTAACGCTCAATCTCTGCCCAGTTTTTGATGTCGTCCTTATATTTATCGAGATATGGATGCTCCGGAGATACCACCATATAGGTAACACCGAATAAGGTATCACATCTTGTCGTGTAGATGCGGAGCTTCTCCTCTTTTCCCTTGATGGAAAAATCAACCTCCGCTCCGGTGGAACGTCCAATCCAGTTCTTCTGGGATACTTTGACACGCTCAATGTAATCCACGTCGTTCAATCCCTCAATCAATTTATCCGCGTAGTCAGTAATTTTTAGCATCCACTCGCTCTTCACCTTGCGGACAACCTCAGCGCCACAGCGCTCACAACAGCCGTTTACGACCTCCTCGTTCGCAAGCCCCACCTTGCAGGAGGTACACCAGTTAATTGGCATCTCCTTTTTGTACGCCAGACCTGCCTTGAATAATTTCAAGAAAATCCACTGAGTCCATTTGTAGTAATTCGGATCTGTGGTGTTGATTTCTCTGTCCCAATCGAACGAATAGCCGAGGGAGTGAAGCTGATCCTTAAAGTGGGCCACGTTGTTCTGTGTGACAATCTTTGGATGCACTTTGTTCTTGATTGCATAGTTCTCCGTCGGGAGACCGAATGCATCCCAGCCCATCGGGTAGAGAACGTTGTAACCCTGCATTCTTCTCTTTCTCGCCACGATATCGAGCGCCGTGTATGGTCTCGGGTGACCTACATGAAGTCCCTGCCCTGACGGGTAAGGGAATTCCACCAACGCGTAATACTTTGGTTTTGAATAATCGGTTGTTGCTGCGAAAGCCTTCTCATCATCCCAGACTTTCTGCCATTTTTTCTCTACGACTTTGTGGTTGTAAAGTTCTGACATTTTTCTTATCCTCCTATTTCTTGGTGGCGTGCGCATAAAAACGCCCCTAACTGAAGGTGACTTCAATTAGAGGCGAATAAAAATCCGTGGTACCACTCTATTTCGTATTATAAAATGAAATACGCTCTTGACATTCTTAACGCGAATCACACGCTCTCCCCTACGCACGCGCAAGCGCTTCAGGAAAAGGACTCAAGGGCGAGTTCAAAGCTTCCTTGTTACCGTCTCGCACCATCCGACGGCTCTCTGCTAAAAATCGGCTCCTACTACTCCCTGTCGACGTCAACTTGATATGATTTAATCTATAACATGATTTATTTTAACATATCAGATTTATTTGTCAATAAAAATCTTACTCCTGCGCACATTCTCTCAATCAGTGCTCTGCGAACTGGTGGTCCAGCTTTTTAAAGAAGTCCACGCGCGGCTCGAGGAATTTGAACGCGTGATTTTGCGTGCGCTCGATAAAGTAGGACAACGGCTCAAAAATCGTATCCCAGCTCCACATTTCCTCTCCGAATCCTAAATACTCACGGAACATCTCACATCCGTCCGGCGCAATCGGGTGCACGAGAATGGAGATGACTTTACATGCATAGAAACAGTCGCTCACAATCTGCTTCTTCAATTCCAGATTGTCCTCCTTATCCGCGATTCGGATGTTGTTCGCCCAGTACTTGTTGATCTCGCGGATATACTCGTCGAGCACATAGGAGATACGATGAAAGTCATGGTTGTACATGTGTTTCTCATACTCAGTGACTTTCTCCTCGGTCAGCTCCTTGATTTTTTCGCTCAGCGGAAGCTCCTCATAGCCGCCGAGTTCCTGCATGGTATAAAAGCAGGAACGAATCAGGCGATTAAAGACATTTGTAAGCAGATTTCCGTCTTTTAAGACCGGATCGATTCCACTGTTTTCTTTTTCCTCCTCCGACAAAAATACCTGTGGTTTAAAACTTGCGCTCTTAGACGAGAGTCCTAAGCTCATAAAATGCATACGGAGCTGGTCTGCCGTGTAATACTGCAGCAGTTCATCTGCCATCGGCGGTTTGATGTCCGAGCTGCTGCTCGCCTTCTTGTCCATAAATAAAACGTGGCGATTGGCAATGATGTGCGGCAGGTTGATCGTCGTCATATCGATGTCCTCGCCCTTCTTTGCCAGAAAACCGGCAAACATTGCCATCTCCGCAATGGCATAGAAATAAATGTTATCCTCGCCGATAAACTGGTAAACCATCGCGTCGTCGTCCTGCCAGTATTTTTTCCACTCGTCTTTGTCTTTTCCAATCTCCTCCAAATAAGCCTTGGTAAAAGAAATCGGTGCCCAGAGGGATTCCGGCCATACCCAGAACGTCAGGTCTTTCAAATCACCTTTCTCAGGGACCGGAACGCCCCACTCGATATTTCCGGACAGACGGAACGGAACTAAAGTCTTGCCGGAGCGGTAACGGATGTTTCTCGCGTCGAGCGCCTTCTTTGCCGCATCGCGGTCCTCAAGGGAAGAAAACTCGAAGGTGATGGAGGATTTCTTCTCCTCGTTGATCGTCTCATGCTTTGGAAGCGCTGCCTCCACCGCCTCTAAATCCTCAATGTACTTCTTCTGCACATAGAGAACCGGTTTTTTTAAAAATTCATCGATTGTTTGTAGTTCATATTTTCTGGTATTGGAGTTCTTCATCAAAAAATCATTGCGCTGCTTCATCATATCCATGCAGCCCTCCAGATCAAAATACCAGTTTGTCACTTTCTTTAAGACAGGTTTCTTACCGGATAAAGCGCTGACCGGGTCGATGAGTTCAGACGGCAGATATTGGTGACCGAGCGCACACTCGTCCGCGTATGCCTTGTCGGAACAGCATCCGTCAATCGGACATTTTCCGATGACCTGTCTGCCGTTCAAAAAGGTCTGTTTCTCCTCATCGTAGAACTGATCATCAGACATCTCCGTGATATATCCGTTGTCATACAGGGTATTGAACACCCACTCGGATGTCTCATTGTGCATCTTTCCCGTCTTGCCAAGCGCAGATGCGCCGAACAGATTCGGGCTGATCTTATAGTCCGCCAGCGTCTTTTTCTGGCTCTCGTGATTCATGGTCACATAGTCTTCCATCGTGCCCGTAAAACCGGTCTCCTTCAGTTTGCGGTAACTCTCTAAAATCGGAGAACCGTAACAGTCTGTTCCCGATACAAAAATCACGTTCTCTTTTCCAATTCTGTCCCTTAAAAATCTCGCAAAAATGTCGGCATGTACAAACATTCCCCCGACATGTCCAAAGTGAAGGTTCTTGTTGCCATACGGCATACCTCCTGTGACGACAGCTCTCTTCGGAAACACCGGTCTGCCATCCTTCCCTAATCTCTTGTTGTACATAGTATCCCTCCTGTTAGCGCTTTCGCTCATCTTACTTTTTAATTTGACAAGGCGGACAAAAATTTTTCCCGCTGCCCGGAACAAAGCGGACAAGCCCGCATCAACTCCCCCGCGGAACGTTTTTTTCGAATAGGATTTTCCTATTCGAAAAAAAGTCCCTTTAGACTGCAATATGCAGTCTAAAGGGACGAATATCTCGTGGTGCCACCCTGCTTTCCGGTGCGATACCGGCTCTACTACTCATGTTCTGTAACGTGAACCAACGTCATACTTCCACAACTCGTGTCATATGCAGCTCCAAGTCCTGGTTCGCCGTCCTTACATCTCCTCTTTTCAGCAGACAGAGGCTCTCTTTGCATGCGCCGACGGTTACTCTTCTCTTCACAGCCTTTCTCTTCTTAGTAGTATAATGGCATTTTTTTTCGTTGTCAACCGAGAATTTCTCACATTTAGGGTTGTTTCACGAAGGCCTATCAGTTAATGTTTTGATCTTGTGGCTCAC
>CAZBUW010000093.1:0-11448 GCA_964495195.1 uncultured Roseburia sp. | reverse complement strand
CGGGGATGCGCAGCTCGCGGAGAGGAAGTAAGTTGCTATGCAACACCGCTCGCGCACGAAGAGTTTGCAAGCAAACTCTTTTTTATAACAGTTCAGCCATAGTCAGTATGATAGTCGAATGGTGCGTGCTGAACTGTTATGTTTTTGGTGCGAAATTTTGGGGCGAAATTCAAAAAATAGCTTGACAGATATATTGGGTTATGATAAAATTTTGCGTGTTGAGATAACTTGACAGATGCTGGTATGGCTCAGTCGGTAGAGCGTCGCATTGGTAGTGCGGAGGTCACGGGTCCGATTCCCGTTACCAGCTTTTCTATAAGAGTGTTGTTTAAAATAAATCGACCATGGGTCGGTTTATTTTTTTTATGTAAGTGCAGCAGGGGCTTTATGATAGAAAAAACTTTACATTCGTTTCATATTATTGTAAAGTGTATAAAGATGTTGGCTTTCTGATTGTTTATTCGTCGGCAGCCGACGCGGAAGAGAGAAAAAGAAGGGTGTGAAATTATGGTTTCCAAAAAGATCGAAAAGGCATTGGAGGGCAGTTCTGTCATTCGTGCCATGTTCAACGAGGGCAGGGAATTAGCGGAGAAGTACGGCGTGGAGAACGTGTATGATTTTTCATTGGGCAATCCGGCGACGCCGGCGCCGGAGGCGTTCAAACAGGCGGTGATTGATTTAGTCAATGAGATGGATCCGATGGAACTGCACGGATACATGTCAAATTCCGGCTTCGCGGATGTCAGAGGCGCGGTAGCGGAGAGTTTGAACCGGCGTTTTGGCACAGAGTTTGACTTTCACAATGTCATTATGACAGTGGGCGCGGCAGGCGGATTGAACATTATTCTAAAGACGATTTTAAACCCGGAGGACGAGGTCATTGTCTTCGCACCTTATTTTGGAGAATATAAGCAGTACGTGGCAAATTTCGACGGTGTGCTCGTGGAGGTTGCACCGAACTATGAGAATTTTCAGCCGGATCTTTTGGAATTCGAGAAAAAGATTACACCGAGGACAAAAGCGGTTATCGTGAATACGCCGAACAACCCGACGGGAGTCATCTACAGTCCGCAGACGCTTACGAGACTAGGCGGGATATTATCGGCAAAGGAGAGGGAGTATGGGACAGACATCTACCTGATCTCCGACGAACCGTACCGTGAATTAGTCTATGATGGCAAGAAAGAGGACTTTTTAACCAAATATTATCATAATACTTTAGTGGGATACTCTTTCAGCAAATCCCTGTCCCTGCCGGGAGAGCGAATCGGATATGTCGTGGTGCCGGATGAGGCGGCTGATGCGGGCAGGCTTCTCGAGGGAATCGAGATTTCGAACCGCACCATGGGATTTGTCAACGCACCGGGACTGATGCAGAAAGCGGTGGCGCGCTGTCTCGAGGAAAAGACGGATGTGGCCTACTATGAAAAGAACCGCAGACTTTTGTATGAGAGTTTAGAGAAACTCGGATTCGATTGTATCAAACCGGAGGGCGCATTCTACCTGTGGATGAAGGCGCCGGGCGAGGAGAACGAGTTTGTCGAGAGGGGCAAGAAGTACAACATTATTATGGTGAAGGGCGGCGCATTCGGATGCCCGGGTTATGTGCGTTTAGCTTACTGCACCTCCTATGAGACAATCGAGCGCTCCATTCCGGCCTTTACAAAGCTGGCGGCAGAGTACGGATTGACAAAGTAAAATACAAGGGGAAGGGATTGGAAGCGATGAAAAACTGGGAAGAATATGTCCGGAAGGTGGTTCCTTATGTGCCGGGGGAGCAGCCGGGGCGAAAAGATATCATTAAACTGAACACCAACGAGAATCCATATCCGCCTGCGCCGGGCGTCAGAGCGGCATATGAGGACTTCGACTTAGAATTGCTGAAAAAGTATCCGGATCCGGCGGCGCAGAAACTCGTAGGGGCGATTGCGGACTTTTACGGTCTTAGGGAGGAACAGGTTTTTGTGGGTGTCGGCTCGGATGACGTGTTAGCGATGATTTTTATGACATTTTTCAACAGTGGGACACCGGTTCTTTTCCCGGACATTACCTATTCCTTTTACGATGTGTGGGCGGATATGCTGCGGATACCTTACGAAGTACAGCCGTTAGACGAAGAGTTTCACATCAGAAAAGAGGACTATTACAAAGAAAATGGGGGAATCATATTCCCGAATCCGAATGCACCGACCGGAGTTCTGATGGAACTCTCGGAGGTGGAGGATATCATTGCACACAATCTGCAATCAATTGTAGTTGTGGATGAGGCCTACATTGATTTTGGTGGAAAATCGGCATTGCCTTTGATTGAAAAATATGATAATCTTCTGGTGGTGCAGACGTTCTCGAAGTCCCGCTCGATGGCGGGAATCCGCATCGGGTATGCGATGGGATGCGAGAAGCTGATCCGCTATTTAAACGATGTGAAGTACTCTTTCAACTCTTACACGATGAATCAACTGACGATTGAGTTGGGAGCGGCAGCAATCGCTGACCGCGCTTACTTTGAAGAGACAACGAAAAAAGTAATTGCAACAAGAGAGAGGACAAAGAGAGAACTTCGGAGTCTGGGATTTTCTTTTCAGGATTCCAGGAGCAATTTTATTTTTGCAAGCCATGAAAAAGTCCCGGCGGAAGAGATTTTTGAAGCATTGAAAAAAGAGGGGATTTTTGTCCGCCATTTCGGGGCGGAGCGGATTCGCAACTACCTCCGTATCAGTATCGGAACGGACGGGGAGATGGATGTGCTGCTCGCCTTTTTAAAGAAGTATCTGAAAAAATAGAAATATTAGAAAGTGGGTTCATATGTTAAAGAATTATTTCATTATTTTTTTTATCTCCATGGTTCCGTTGGTTGAATTGAGAGGGGCGATTCCGTATTCGCAGGTGTTCGGACTTCCAATCGTGCAGTCTTTTATCGTCTGTATTATCGGAAATATGCTGCCGATTCCGATTATCTATCTTTTTGCAAGAAAGGTGTTGGAGTGGGGGTGTGATAAGCCTCTCATCGGAGGATTTTTTTCCTGGTGTCTCGAAAAGGGAGAAAAAGGCGGACAGAAGCTGCAGGCGAAGGCGGGGAAGGGGCTCTTCATCGCGTTGATGCTCTTCGTCGGAATCCCGGTTCCGGGAACCGGCGCATGGACCGGAACGTTGGCGGCAAGTATCCTCGATATGGATTTTAAATCGACTGTGGCGGCCGTGCTCTCCGGCGTTCTTTTGGCGGGAATCATCATGATGATCGTAAGTCTGATGGGCGTTACCATCTTTTTAGGTTAGTGAATGATACCGCACACGCGGCAGAATGATAATACATGGAGCAGAAAGAACACAGATAACAGGTACGACGGTGCAAAAAAGATGGGGCGTGGCTCCCGGAATCAGCACATTCCGGGAACCACGCCCCGTCTGGTTATCACCAGAAAACGAAATCAATTTTTCAATGACCTGCTGCGGCGCCCGGCGGTTGCCCGGGGTGCTAAAGAGCCAGATCTAACTGCTGGAGGGTTCCTGTTCCTCCGTTTTCATAGAGGAAGAGTCCGGTCTTGCGGATCACTGCCTCCGTCTCATTGGTGATCTGGTGCTTGATGGAGTAATTCGTATCCCGGCATCCGAGATAAATGGCGCCCACACCTGCTTTTCCAAGACCAACTAAGACATCTTTTCCAGCGGAATTTTTGGTCCAGATGAGAAGTTTTGAAAAAATCTCATCTGCTTCGTCAATCCAGCCGTTATGATCGTCATCGTAGGCGGCGAGATCGCTGAATCCATTTCCGCTTGTAGTTCCAAAAAGCTCCGTTCCGTCATCGATGGTTCCATTTTCGTTCTTGTCATAGGCGAGATAGCCGCTTCCGCTCGAGAGAGATGCGATTGATTCGGAATGGCCGTCCGCGTCGATGTCAAAATAGAAGTGCTGGTCGGATACCTGCGCCGCGCTTCCGCTCAGGTTGATGACGAGCGGGTCGCAGAGCTGCGGTTCCCCATAGTCGATAACAGTGGAGGTGCTCTCCACAAAGGAGCGTGACATCTCGAGGGAGAGGTTGATGGAATAGTGTTTTCCATCGGCTGTCACAACGGTTCCCTTTGCGTCAAAGCAAGTGGTCTCTTTCTCTGAATAATAGAAGGAAGAGACATAGTGACCGCCGTTGCCGGGCTGGTAATTGTTCGGCTCGGATTCGGAGGCCGGTTTGGTCAGACTCATGTCGGGGGCTTCTCCCTTTTTGCCAAAGAGCAGATAGAGGAGATAGTCGATGGACTGTTGTCTGATCTCGTCTAAGGATTTGATCTGGTTTCTCATGTGGAGCCCGTGAATGTTCTGGCTCTGCATGAAACGGTCCAGCAAATCCCCGGGATTTTTCTCCGGGCTAGTGTCCTTCCGCTGTCTGGAAGTTCCGGCATCGGACTCTTCCTCACGGTACACGCTCTCATAGGAGGTGTAAGACGAGGCGTAGGAGCCGTCGGCGTTGTTCCAGGTTGTGAGAGAGGTGCTTGCACCGGTTCGTTCCTCATAACTTCTCTGTGAGTTCATTCGAATAGTATCCGATTGAATGATCACACACATTCCCCCTTCAGAAGAAGTCGTTTTCATCTTTCTTTCATCCTTGTAAAAAAAGAATAAAAAGGACGGCAGCAAATAAGAAAATCCATTTTCTTATCGTTACCGTCCGTGGCTTACTTCCAAGATTTTTGATGCGATCTGATGGCCTTTCAAATCGTCTCAAAAAGATTATCGGTACAAAGTCCCGTTATGCTTAGCCCTGTTTTTTACTCCGAGGACGAAGAGCAGCAGACCAACTGCGGTTGCCGCGATTCCAAAGAGAAGCCAGAAGAAGAAAGAAAAAACAGAATCTCCATAGCTTATAAATTGTTCCAATACGGTGCCCCAGAAGTTAAAGAGCATGTGAAAGAGAATGGAAAAATAGATGGAGCCGCCTTTTTCACAGATAAATCCAAGGACAAGGCCAAGGCAGAACGCGTAGGTTCCCTGAAGCCAGTTCATATGGAGCACACCAAAGAGGACGGCCTGCAGGATATTTGCAGCCCAGAAGGGAAGGGCGCGCTTAGCGCAGCTCATTGTCACTCCGCGGCAGAGAAGTTCCTCGCAGACTGGCGCCAGAATAACGGAATACAAAAGTAGTCCGAATGTCAGGGAGTCATCCATTCCTGCATTCTCGAGCAGCTCCTCGTAGGCGGTCAGCCAGTTTGGAAAAATGGTCGAGAGTAGCGTAATCAGATAGGAGCACAGATACTGTGTCCCCGGAACTAACAGCACAATCCCCGTGAGGATGAGCGGATGAAAGTTTTTTTTCAACTGCGGCCGATAGTCCGCATAGAATTGCAGATAATACCAGATGCCATAGACTGCGATAGCCAAAAGCGCGTAGATGACCATCACATAGGAATTGAAATCCACGGACATCCAGACATCCATCAGGGTGTCATACAGATGCAGCAGGTCTGATTTGTGTGTCAGGACATTTACAAACGTTGAGACACCCATCATAAAGACAGATGCCGTAAGTTGCAAAACCAAAACTGAAATGATAGGTACAAAACTTAAGAAAAAGTAGCCGATTTTTTTTGCCATATTGATTCCTCTCCAAAAAATGGTAACAGTTCAGCCCGCGCCATTCGCAAAGGCAGCTATGCTGCTTTCTCGCTGCTTCGCAGCTAGTGTGCTGACATATTGACAATTGGCATAACTGCACTGTCGATGACATCATCTGCTGTGTT
This sequence comes from uncultured Roseburia sp., assembly GCA_964495195.1. GTDB lineage: Bacteria > Bacillota > Clostridia > Lachnospirales > Lachnospiraceae > Roseburia. The sequence goes on along the minus strand of CAZBUW010000093.1, from coordinate 5,718 downwards.
GTCGTCAGTCAACGTAGCACCGCTACGCCTCCTTCCTCCGCCTTGCAGAGTGATGCCATAGTCAGCACAGTTATACGAAAAGTCAATGTGTCAGCACACTACTTTGCTCATAATCTGGCGCTCCGCTCATAGCCTCATTCCGTGTGTTCCTTCATGCAAGCATGATTCACACACTACATGGGCTATGGCTAAACTGTTACAAAAAATGTATTGTATGAAAAAAAATACTGGATTTCTATACCAGATTTGTGGTAATATATTATGCGCACTGCGTGAGTAAAGGGGAGACACGCTGACGCGATAACGTCCTACGATATTATAACAATTCGTAAGAATGTTTGCAAGAATACTATTTACTTTATAACTTTAATATGTTAAAATATTAGTACATGAAGTTGATGCGAAAAAAGGAGATAGAGAAATGAGCAAGAAACTTAGAACAGAAGCAGTGGACCATCTGTTTGATGCGATACTCAGTCTGGAAAATCGAGAGGAATGCTACACATTTTTCGAGGATGTCTGTACAGTCAATGAATTACTTTCCTTGTCTCAGAGATTCGAAGTTGCAAAGATGCTTCGTGATCAGAAGACTTATTTGGACATTGCAGAGAAGACGGGGGCATCTACGGCGACAATCAGCCGTGTCAACCGTTCTTTGAATTACGGAAACGACGGTTACGACATGGTGTTCGCCAGAATGAAAAATGATGTAGAAGAGTAAGAAAAAGAGATGGTTACTTTCTTTTGGAAAGCGGCCATCTCCTTTTATTTCTGATGTTCTTTTTTCTGTTCTTTTTTTGCCTGTTTGGATTCGTCCTTTTTTTGTCTGGAGTGTTCGAACTGGTCAATCGATTTCTCGATAATCATTTTTTTTACATAGACATCATAACTGAGCATGCAGATAAAGCTGAAGGTCTGCAGCAGCTCCTTCTCGTCCTCCGGTGCATCGGCGAACGTGGTGTGCGCGGTGTTGAACTTCTTGGCGAGATCCTTCATCAGATTCTGCGTCTCCTGATGCTCTAATCCGAACACCTCCGTGTAAATGTCCTGGAGATCGAGCGGATTGTCCGTGCCAAAGTATTTGTCCGTAATCGGATTTAGGATACTCTGAATGTCGCTGATGCTCAAAATGTTCTTCAGATAGTAGATAAAAATCAGGACAAGGACGTGTTCTCTGTTGTATTTTTTCTTCTCCGGCGGAGGCAGAAGGTCATTCTTCGCATAGTTGTTAATCATGGTCTTCGTCAGAATCTTGTCATCCTCATGCCGCTTTGAGGAAGCGAGCTGGGAGTCCATAAAGGTCGTCACCTGATCCATATATAAGGGGATATTGGGAATATCCTCCGGTTTTACATAATCTATCGCACTGAGACTCTGCAAAATGCTGCTTAAAAAATTTTTGGTATCAATTGTCATCCTATTTGTCACCTCTGTATCACATTATATAGTATCAAAAACTAGATGACAAGAGACAAAGTCCGGAAATTGTATTTTTTTCTTGTAAAAGAGTATTGGTAATTAGGGGGATATATGTTATAATCAAAAAGTGTAAAAAACAGAACATACATTCTGATTTGAAAGGATATAAGCATGAGTATTTATGATACATTGAATGAACAGCAGAAGAAGGGTGTTTTTACGACGGAGGGACCGGTTCTGCTCCTCGCGGGGGCGGGGTCCGGCAAGACGAGAGTGTTGACGCACCGCACCGCATACCTGATTGAGGAGGTCGGGGTGAATCCCTACAATATCATGGCAATCACGTTTACCAACAAAGCGGCGGGCGAGATGCGGGAGCGTATCGACCGGCTGATTGGATACGGCTCCGAGAGCATCTGGGTGGCAACGTTCCACTCGACCTGTGTGCGGATTTTAAGGCGGCATATCGACCGATTGGGATATGAGAATAATTTTACCATCTACGATGCGGACGACCAGAAGACGTTGATGAAGGACGTGTGCAAGCGATTAGAGATTGACACCAAGAAATACAAAGAGAGGAATCTGTTAGGCATCATCTCCCATGCGAAGGACGAGCTCATCTCCCCGGAGGAGTTCATGCTTCGCGCAGCGGGCGATTACGCGAAGCAGAAACAGGCGCAGGTGTACCGCGAGTATCAGGCGAGCTTAAAAAAGAACAATGCCTTAGACTTTGACGACCTGATTGTCAAGACGGTGGAACTGTTAAAGAACGATGCACAGGTGCTCGATTACTATCAGGAGAGATTCCGCTATATCATGGTGGATGAGTATCAGGATACCAACACGGCTCAGTTTGAACTGATTCATCTTTTAGCCGGCAAGTACAAGAACCTCTGCGTGGTCGGTGACGATGACCAATCCATCTACAAATTCCGCGGAGCGAATATTTATAACATATTGAATTTTGAAAAATATTATCCGGAGGCAAGTGTCATCAAACTAGAGCAGAATTACCGCTCTACCCAGAATATTTTGGATGCAGCCAACGGTGTGATTGGCAACAATGTCGGACGGAAGGCAAAGCGCCTCTGGACAGCGAACGACGAAGGGGAGAAGATTACTTTTGAACAGTTTAACACCGGATATGAGGAGGCGGATTACATCACCCGCTCCATCCTGCGCGATGTAAAAAGGGGCAATTACGACTACAAAGATATTGCAATTTTGTACCGGACGAACGCCCAGTCGCGTCTTTTCGAGGAGCGGTTTGTCGTATCCAATATTCCATACCGTATTGTGGGCGGTGTGAACTTCTACGCGAGAAAAGAGATAAAGGACTTGCTCGCCTACTTAAAGACAATCGATAACGCGAGGGATGACCTTGCGGTCCGCCGTATCATCAATGTGCCGAAGCGGGGAATCGGAGCGACGACCCTAAACCGTGTGGGCGATTATGCAGAAATTAACGAGATCAGTTTTTATCAGGCACTGCGGGCGGCAGACGAGATTCCGACGCTGGGAAAGGCGGCGGCAAAAGTCAAGCCGTTCGTCAATTTTATCCAGATGATGCGGAGCAAGGCGACTGTTCTCGGCGTGGCGGAACTTTTGAACGAAGTCATCGAGGAGACCGGATATGTCAGGGAACTCGAACTCGAGGGAACCGATGAGGCACAGGCGAGGATTGAGAATATTGACGAGTTAATCAGTAAGGTTGTGGCCTACGAAGAAGGGGAGGAGAATCCTACACTGAGCGGTTTCTTAGAGGAGGTCGCACTGGTAGCAGATATCGACAACCTGGAGGAGGATAGCGATTACGTGGTTCTAATGACACTGCACAGCGCCAAGGGACTTGAATTTCCGAAAGTTTTTCTGGCAGGGATGGAGGATGGACTCTTTCCGAGCTATATGTCAATTACAAGCGACAACTCCAGGGAGGAACTCGAGGAGGAGCGGCGTCTTGCCTACGTGGGAATCACGAGGGCGATGAATGAGCTGACCATCACCTGTGCAAGACAGAGAATGATTCGCGGGGAGACACAGTACAACAAGGTGTCGCGCTTTGTGCGGGAGATACCGGCGAACCTATTAGAGGGGGAGATGCCGTCTAAAACGCAGGCGGCAGACCGCGCGGTGGAGCGGGGCTTTCAGACGGGGGCAAAGACAAGTTCCTACCGTAGAAATCCGGTTTCCGGTCAGGGGATGCAGGCGAGATCCTTCGCGAGTGTGAATACACAGAAGGCGTCCCTCGATTACGGTGTGGGCGACCGTGTCCGCCACATCAAGTTTGGAGACGGGGACGTCACGTCCATCGTGGAAGGCGGTCGTGACTTTGAAGTCACGGTGAATTTTGACACAGCCGGCACAAAAAAAATGTTTGCATCGTTCGCAAAACTTAAGAAATTATAAAATATTTACATAACTTAAATTTTTTATAGGCGATTGGTGCAAACTATGTTATAATAACACATATAATTGTAGCAGTTTTCGAAATGTAATCGAATGAGAATAAGAGAAGGAGTGGTAACATGAACAAGATGGAAGAATTGTTGAACATGGCAAAAGTGAATGAGTTACTGAATAAGAAGGAAGAAGAGAAGAAGCCTTCAAAAGTAGTCTGGGTCTTTGCGATTGTGGGAATTGTTGCAGCAGTTGCAGCGGCGATTTATGGTATTTATCGTTTCTTCACACCGGATTATTTAGAGGATTTCGAAGACGATTTCGACGATGATTTTGATGATGACTTCTTCGAGGACGAAGAGGAGGAAGAACCTGCAGCGCAGAAAGATGAAAAAGATGAGAAGTAGAAAGAGAGAGTATAATCGGGGTTGCGATGAGCAGCCCTTTCTCTTTGTGCGAGAAACCGAAAAAGCGTGTTTCTCAGGGTTATTTTTGGAATATAGGAGCAGAACATGAAAAAAGGACAAGTTTTAGAAGGAAGAATTGAGAAGGTCGATTTCCCGAACAAAGGAAGAGTGACGACGGAGGAGGGAAAGACGGTCATTGTCAAGAACGGAATCCCGGGACAGAGAGTGTCTTTTTCCATCAACAAAATCCGCAAGGGAAAATGTGAGGGACGCCTGCTTGAGGTGCTAGAAAAGTCTCCGCTTGAGATGGAGGAGGCAGCCTGCACACATTTCGGTGTCTGCGGAGGGTGTACATACCAGAGTCTTCCTTATGAAGAACAGTTGAAGATGAAGGAACAGCAGGTAAGGGAACTGCTTGATGGGGTGATTGACGCGGAACATCCCTATGACTTCTTGGGAATCAAGGCGAGTCCGCAGCAGCAGGCTTACCGCAATAAGATGGAGTTTTCTTTTGGAGATGAATACAAGGACGGCCCGCTTGCCTTAGGAATGCACAAGCGGGGCAGTTTTTATGATATTACAAATGTAAATGAATGCCAGATTGTGGACGAGGACTTTAGAAAAATTCTCACCGTCACGCTGGAATATTTTAAGGAGCGCGGCATTTCCTATTACCACAAACTGCGTCATACCGGCTATCTGCGCCATCTTTTGGTGCGCAAGGCGGTCAGGACGGGACAGATTTTAGTCGATCTTGTCACGACCACGCAGATGGAGCAGGGGGACGAGCAGACCTTGATGGACGGCTGGAAAAATGCATTGCTGGAGCAGGATTACAGGGGAAGCATGACAGGAATTCTACACACGAGAAACGACAGCGTGGCGGATGTGGTGAAAAACGAAGGAACCGACAATCTGTATGGACAGGATTCTTTTTATGAGGAACTTTTGGGATTGCGGTTTCAGATTACACCGTTTTCCTTTTTTCAGACAAACTCACTCGGGGCGGAGGTGCTGTACCAGACGGCGCGGGAGTTTATCGGAGATGCCTTAAATGGCGGGGAGAGGGAGAAAGTTGTGTTTGATCTCTACTCCGGCACAGGTACGATTGCACAGATGCTCTCCCCGGTTGCCAAAAAAGTAATCGGGGTTGAAATTGTCGAGGAGGCTGTCGAGGCGGCGAAGGAGAATGCTGCACTCAACGGGCTTGACAACTGTGAGTTTATAGCGGGGGATGTGTTAAAGGTCATCGACAGTATCGAGGAGAGACCGGATTATATCGTACTGGATCCGCCGCGGGACGGGATTCATCCGAAGGCGCTCGAGAAAATCATCCGCTACGGGGTGCCGCAGATGGTCTATATTTCCTGCAAACCTACAAGTCTTGCAAGGGATTTGGAGGTATTGCAGGCGAGGGGGTATCGGGTGGAGAAGGTGTGTTGTGTTGATATGTTCCCGTGCACGGTGCATGTGGAGACGGTTGTAATGCTTT
>CAZBUW010000092.1:0-11628 GCA_964495195.1 uncultured Roseburia sp. | reverse complement strand
TAAAATCTTAAGTTTCCCATATATACAATTCTTGTTCGTGAAACAACCCTAAGTGTTTTGTTGTAATCTCTTGTCATTTTTCTACCCTCGTTTCGCTGAACTATGTTCCATTATAGCACAGCTGAATCCGGTTAGGAAAGTGCCACGTCTAAAATCATCATGAGCAGAAAGCCGACAGCAAAACCGATGGTGCTGAGGTTTGAGTGCTCTCCTTCCGAGGCTTCTGGAAGTAGCTCCTCCACAACTACATAAATCATTGAACCTGCGGCAAAGGCTAAAAGATAAGGGAGCAGGGGAACTACGACACCGGTCAGAAGGATTGTGAGTACTGCGCCGATGGGTTCTACGACACCGGATGCCATCCCATAGAAAAAAGCCTTTCCGGTATGCTTGGTTTCACTTTTTAGCGGCAGGGAAATGATTGCTCCCTCCGGGAAATTCTGAATTGCGATTCCGACGGCGAGCGTGAGCGCTCCGGCGAGGGAGATGTTGCTGTTTCCAGACAGGACGCCTGCGAAGGTAACGCCGACCGCCATTCCCTCCGGAATGTTATGCAGGGTGACGGCAAGGACAAGCATTGTGCTTTTTTTTAGATGGCTCGGCAGACCCTCCGGCTCTTTTGCATCTATATGTAAATGCGGAATAATCTGATCTAAACACAGCAGAAATGCGATTCCTAAGCTAAATCCCACGGCTGCCGGGACAAAAGCGAGTTTTCCGCGGTCCCCGCACATATCCATCGCCGGAATCAAAAGCGACCACACACTTGCGGCGACCATGACTCCCGATGCAAATCCGAGTAAAGTTTTCTGAACAGTCATATGGATATCTTTTTTCAGGAAAAAAACGCAGGCGGCACCTAGTGTTGTTCCCAAAAAAGGTATGAGCAGACCAATTGCTATCATTACATGAAATCCTCCGTTTCTTTTTGCATATTATATAATAATGCGCCGCTTGTGAAAAGGTGAATTTTTTTTCAATAAAATGCAGCCATACGATGAGAAACCCGTGCACACAAAAAGATACCCCTTAAAAGACAGCTGTTGGAACTGTTTTTAAGGGGTATGTACCGTTTATGTCTATGCACTCTTTAAGGTGAGTACATGACCTGACAGCAGGGAGTCCATGCGACAGTTAATCTCATCCTCAAGGTTGTCCCCCATGCCGGCAAACAAATTACAAAAATCGTTCAAGTCAATAAAATCTTTATACTGTTCCCACCAGATTCTCTCAATCTTTGACATCATTATCCTCTCCATCCTCAAATTGTATTTATCATTCTGATATTAGTAAAATACCACATTTTATGAATAAAAAACCGTTCATATTCGCTTTTTTTGTTCCTTTTTTTCCGGTATTGCACACTCCGTGGAAAAAAATGTGTCATTTTGGACTTGCAATGCCCTATTTCCCGTGATAGAATGAGCAGGCTGTGAAAGCACAAATTTTTATAGAGACAGTTCGCAACCATCCTGTCTAAAAACAAAACTAGGGAGGTAAAAAATGCCAAATGAATTACTATTAATATTATCTTTATTTATCACATACTCTGCCGTGCTGGCTTTATTCCGCATTTTCGGGGAACAGGGATTGTATTTATGGACAATTGTAGCTACAATTGCGGCGAACATCGAGGTATTGATCGTCGTGGATGCCTTTGGAATGGAGATGACGCTCGGAAACATCCTGTTTGCATCGACATTTTTAGTTACAGATATCGCAAGTGAGATTTTTGGAAAAAAGAAAGCGCAGCATGCAGTGTATTTAGGGATTGCGACATCGATTGTTTTCATTTTAATCAGCCAGTCATGGATGCTCTACACACCGAATCAGAGTGATTTTGCATCCCCGAGCATCCGCACGATTTTCTCAAATACGCCGCGCCTGATGTTTGCGAGCATTATCGTGTATGTCATCTGCCAGTTGTTCGATGTGTGGCTCTATCACAAGTGGTGGAATTTCACGAAGGAAAGATACGGGGACAGCAAGCGTTTTCTGTGGCTGAGAAACAACGGTTCCACGCTCGTCTCACAGCTCTTGAACACCGTCTTATACACATTTGGTGCATTTTTAGGCGTGTATGAGTTCTCGACGCTGATGTCGATTGTGATATCGAGCTATGTAATTTTTATTGTCACAAGTCTTGCGGATACCCCGTTTGTATATCTGGCGAGAAAAATGAGTCAAAAGATTCTGCTGCGGGAAGAATAATTTGGCAGTGTAAACGTATAGCGATATGCGCTTTAAAAAAGGAGATGGAATGAGATGCTCTCTGTCTATCTGACAGAGAACATCTCATTCCATCTCTTTTATGCTGATTTTAACGAATCTGTCTTGCGACGTAGACGCCGCTTGCGGAGGCATGTGAAAGCGAATGGGTCACACCGCTTCCGTCTCCGATGATATATAAGCCCTTGTGGCAGGTCTCTAAATGCTCATTGAGTTCCACTTCCATGTTGTAGAATTTGACTTCCACACCGTAGAGCAGCGTGTCGTCGTTTGCAGTTCCCGGGGCAATCTTATCCAGCGCGTAGATCATTTCCATGATGCCGTCTAAGATACGCTTCGGGAGAACCAGGCTAAGGTCTCCCGGGGTCGCAGATAACGTAGGCTCCACGAGCCCTTCGGCGATACGTTTTGCGTTGCTTCTGCGGCCGCGGACCAAGTCGCCAAAGCGCTGTACGATGACGCCTCCGCCAAGCATGTTGGAAAGTCTTGCAATGCTCTCCCCGTAGCCGTTGCTGTCCTTAAACGGCTCGGAGAAATGTTTTGCCACGAGAAGCGCAAAGTTTGTGTTGTCCGTCTGGCGCTCGGCACCCTCATAGCTGTGGCCGTTTACGGTCACGATGCCGTTGGTGTTCTCCGTGACAACAATTCCGTGCGGATTCATGCAGAACGTCCGCACTGCATCCTCGAATTTTTCCGTCCGGTAGACAATCTTGCTCTCATACAGCTCGTCCGTCAGATGGGAAAAAATGACAGCCGGGAGCTCTACGCGGACACCGATGTCCACGCGGTTCGACTTGGTGTTGATAGCGAGATCTTTACAGATTTGTTCCATCCATTTGCTGCCGCTGCGCCCAACGGAAATAATGCATTTTTCGCAGTCGTAGGATTCCTTTTCGCACAGGATGCGGTAGCCGTCGTCGATGATCTCCACGGTTTGGACCGGGGTGTCAAAGAAAAAATCCACCTTGTCTTTTAAGTTGGCGTAGAGGTTTTCCAATACGACGTAGTTGATATCGGTTCCCAGATGGCGCACGGATGCGTCGAGAAGATTCAACTTATTTTGTAAACAGATTTTCTTAAAACCGGTTCCGGCGGTCGAATAGAGTTTTGTACCTGCGCCGCCGAATTCCATATTAATCTCATCAACATACTTCATCAGATCAATCGCCTGTTTTTTTCCGACGTATTCGTACAGCGTACCGCCAAAATCGTTGGTGATATTGTATTTTCCGTCAGAAAAGGCACCTGCGCCGCCAAAACCGCTCATAATGGAGCAGCTCTTGCAGTTTACGCAGCTCTTAATCTTATCGCCGTCGATGGGACAATGGCGCTTTTCCAGAGAATGTCCGGACTCAAACACCGCAATTTTCAAATTCGGGTCGCGGTGCGTCAGCTCATAGGCGGAAAAAATTCCGCCCGGGCCTGCGCCGATGATAATAACGTCATATCTCATACTTCCATCTCCAATGCAATTTTCATCATATTGGTAAAGCATTTCTGGCGCTCTTCCGCTGTTGTAATCTCCGGGCTTACAAAGCTGTCGGAGATGGTCAGCAGGCAGGCAGCCTGTTTGCCGGTGACATTTGCGTTGTGGAATAAGGCGAAACTCTCCATCTCCACAGCGACACAACCTCTCTCATCGCGCAGCTTCTCCCAGTAGGTCGGCTTTGCATCGCTCGGCTGTCTGTAGAAGACATCGCTCGAGTGAATCATGCCCTCCTGAATCGGAATCTGAAGCTTCTCTGCAGCTTTGCGCAGCGCATCGTTTAACTCTGCGCTCGGATAGGTTACATCCTTGTCGTAACCGGACTGGGTCTTAGCATAGGAAGATTCACTGACGGCTCCTGTCGCGAGGATGACGTCGTATACTTTTGCTTTTTCGCTGTAGCTTCCGGCACTTCCGACGCGGATGATGCGGTCTACATCATATTCTGTGAAAAGTTCGTAGGAATAGATGCCGATACTTGGCATTCCCATTCCTCCGCCCATGACGGTGATGTCCTTTCCGCGATATTTTCCTGTATATGCCAGCATTCCTCTGACACCGTTTACCTGCTCGGCTCTCTCTAAGAATGTCTCAGCGATGAACTGCGCGCGCAGCGGGTCTCCCGGCATCAATACTGTCTTTGCAATCTGACCTTTCTCTGCTTCATTATGTGGTGTTGCCATATCTAATCCTCCTTGTTTATAATCTTTCTCTGCGAAGTTTTATTATAACATGAAATTTACTTTTTTCCCACTGTTTTTTATAAAGATAGCTGAACTGTTACTGTGCGCCCCGTGTCTAAGGGCGCCTCAGAATATCCACGGTATGCGCGCTGCTCCCCATCAGGTCTGCCCGCTCACAGGTCGCAAGGTGGTAGGCGATAAACGCCTCAAACTCCTCGCTGTCTAACTGGTTTAGATAAGGACGGATGTAGTTGGCAGCGCCGTCGGCGGCGATGACTTTAATCCGTTCTAATCCGGTGAGCCCGTTCAGCTCTGTCATGTCCTCGAGCCGGACAAAGCTGTAGAGGGGGTTCGCTTTCTCGGTGCAGTGGTAAGTGTCATCCAACATGCCCTCCGAGAGTGCCTGCCTGATGTTTCTCTCCTTGAAAGCGTAGGTGATGACACTGTACTCATTCATGATGTAGGCGACTAAGAGAATGCCGCCCGGCTTTGTGACGCGCTTTGCCTCCGAGAGGGCAAGCTGTTTCTCCTCCTTTTTGTGAAGATGGTACATGGGCCCGAACAACAGGGTCAGATCAAAGCTCTCGTCCTCAAACCGGGAGAGCTTTATGGCGTTTCCCTGGTGCGCTTTCACGAGCGGACATTTCTGCTTTAAGCGCCCTAGATTGTGTTTGACCAATTCGACGGCAGTCACATCGTAGCCCTCCCCGGCGAGCGGAATGCTGTAGCGGCCGGTTCCGGCGCCGATGTCTAAGATGCGAATCTCTCGCTTTTCGAGATTTTGCGCGGATGCAATCTCCTCGAGATAATGATGTATGTAGTGCATGGAGGTGACAAATTCCACCTGTCCATGCCGGCTGTTCAAACGTTTCTCCTCGTTGAATTTGTTGTAGTATTCTTCCAATTCTGTCATGTTAAAAATAGCACCTTTCTTGGTTAAAAATATAATCAGGATAAAAGAAAATCGATCAGGTTCTTGTGGATGATACCATCCCGCGACAGCGGAATCTGATCCATCGAAATGACATATTTCGGATAATTGTCCATGATTGTCCGATATGCGCCAAATTCTCTTTCGACGACATGTTCGTCGCTCAGCAGATAGGCGGCCTGTACATAAATTTTCTCCTGTCCCTTCTGAGCGATAAAATCAATCTCCCCCTTTAGGGTCTTTCCCACATAGACGTGATAACCGCGGGAGATCAGCTCGTTGTAGCAAATGGTCTCTATAATGTAGTTGTATTCATCTTTGACCCTGTTTTTTTTCAAATGAAAAAAGCCAAGATCGCAGACATAAGATTTTTCCTCGTAGGCCAACACCTTTTTTCCACGGATATCATATCGCGGGACTTTATCACAAATGCAGGCCTCCTCCATATACCGCAGATAATCATATACCTTTGGAGCAGATACGGGATTCGAGTCCTCCTTTAAGACATTTGCAATGTTATTTCCGGAGATGGTGAGCGAGGAGTTGGCGACGACATATTCTAAAACTTTCTCCAAAACAATCGGTGAAGCTACATTGTTTCTCATTATAATATCTTTTAGCACCACAGAATCATAGAGATTAGACAAAAGAACTTCCTTACTGCTCTCCTCCGTTTCCTTGCACACAAGTGGAAAACCGCCCCATTTCATGTAGTCCGAAAGAAGTTCCGCCACCGGTTTTTCCATGTGTTCCTCCTTCATGAATTCACAATATTCCATAAAGTTGAACGGCATAATGCGAAAGGAGACGGTTCTGCCGCTTAAATGTGTGGCAAGCTCGCCGGACAGGAGCTTAGAGTTTGAGCCGGTGAGAAAGATGCTGGCATTGTGTGTGGAGCGAAAAGAATTGACCACCAGTTCAAACTCCGTGACATTTTGGATTTCATCAAATAAGAGATAATATTTTTTTTCATCTGTTATTTTTGCCTCCACATACTCGTAGAATGCATCTGCATTACAGATTTTCCGGTATTTGTAGTCTTCAAAATTAATATAGATGATATGATTTCGGGCAATGTCGCGAGCTTCTAATTCCTCCATAATTTGCTTTAGGATGGTCGATTTTCCGCAGCGTCGGATACCCGTAATCACTTTTAACATTTCAGAGTCATAAAAGGGCCTGATTCGCTTTAAATATAGTTCTCTCTTTACCATGCTCTTACACCTCGATTTTTATCATATAAAAATTTTACCATACTATTATGCAAAATACAATAGAATTAAATATTATTAATAGCAGCAAAAATAGCAATGTGGAATTAAATATTATTAACACCACATTGCTATTTTGTAGTACAGTAAAAGTTTTCCGTATTTTATTTCCTTTTATGCAGAGGAATCATTTCGTTCCATTTTATTTTTCGATCTTTAAAATAATATTCCCAGTCATGTTCGTTCACCTCACGAAGGATGCGGCATGGAGTGCCCACAGCAACTACATTTGAAGGAAGATCCTTGGTCACGACACTGCCGGCTCCGACGACGACGTTATCGCCGATGGTAACGCCTGGGGTCACGATGACACCGGCACCCAGCCAACAGTTTTTTCCGATGTGGATTGGTGCATTGAACTGGTAGCCTTTTTCGCGAAGTTCCGGCAGAATCGGGTGCCCTGCCGTTGCCAGTACGACGTTTGGGCCAAACATAGTATAGTCGCCGACATAGATATGGGTATCATCCACCGTGGTAAAATTGAAATTTGCGTAAATATTTTTGCCGAAATGGACATGGCGGCCGCCGAAGTTGGCGTGGAAAGGAGGCTCGATGTAACATCCCTCTCCAATCTCTGCGAACATTTCTTTTAATAAGGCTTCCCTCTTTTTTTCTTCGGTCGGTCTGGTCTGGTTAAAATCATACAGGCGGTCAAGGCAGCGGGTCTGCTCCTTTAATAAGTCCTCATCCCCGGGAAAATATAATTCCTGATGATGCATTTTTTCATAGATATTCATAGGTTATCCTTCCTTCCTAAAATGGTTTATCCTAGTTTTTTCTCGAATTCCTCCATTGGAACCGGTTTTGAATAATAGTAGCCCTGTGCGATATAGGCGCCGATTTCGTGCATCAGAGAGATGTCATCGGCGGTCTCAACACCTTCACACACAATTTGGGCATCGAGGGAATCGGCAAGTTTTACGACGCTCTTCATGATGGCGACCTGTCTGTCGTGGTCGTTGTGATTGAGCAGAAACGAGCGGTCGAGCTTTATGACAGCAGCCGGAATCTGCTCGAATACACCGAGGGATGAATAGCCGGAACCGAAGTCATCAATGGACAGGCGGATTGATTTTTCCTGCAGACTGTCGATGGTCTGTTTGACCGTGCTCTGCTGGAGCTGTTCAACGACTAAGGTCTCTGTGATTTCTACTTCAATCAACTCCTTCGGAATCTGATAGGTATCGAGCACTCTCTCAAAATGTTCCGGAAATCCCGGGCGGATAAAATGCGCGCGGGAAAAATTGCAGGAGATTGGAACCACTTTTTTTCCGGCATCTAATCGCCTGCGCAGCATGCGGCACACGGATTCATAGACGAAAAAGTCAATCTCCGTAATCTGACCGGTTCTCTCATAGTAAGGGACAAAAAACCCGGGAGCCTTAATGCTGCCATTTTCAGCGGGATTTTTGAACCGAACCAGCGCTTCCGCACCGACAATCTCCCCGGAGCGGATATCCACTTTTGGCTGGTAGTAGGTGACAAAATCCTGATCGAACCGGGCGGACTCCAGCAATTTTTCCTGTTCATGCCGCTCATGTAATGTCTGCTCGAGTTCACTGTCATAGACTTTGATGGTATCCTCGACGGTATCGCCCGCAAATTCGAGCGCCAGATTGGCGTAGGTGACAGCGACCTTGATATCATTCATATGCTGGGGAATAAAATAGACTCCCATCTGTACCGGCATCCGGTTCTCTGTCTGCTTGTAGATGCTGGTTTCGATTTCAAATTTTAGCAGGAGCAAACGCTTGCGCAGATCATCCGGTTCTTTGTAATGAAGGAGCAGAACAAAGCGGTCTCCCTGATTTCTTGCGCAGATTTCACTGCGAATATCCACTTTTTCCCTCAGGATATCACGGATGTTCTGCAGCACTTCCTCCCCGGCGTTCCAGCCGTAGATACTGTTATAGTGGCGGAACTGGAGAAGGTTCAGATAGACGATGGCGTATTCATTTTTCCTGCTCGGCAGAAAATCATGGTTGCCTTTGTAAATCATGTAGTTTATGTTCCAGATATCCATGTTCGGGTCTTTGTACATCAGTTCCCGGATTTTTTTCTCGTCTTTGACGATGTGGTGCGCGGCAGCTGTCACGGCAACTACAATGATCAATAGAATTATAATAATCTCGACACTGTGATTCTGAATAAAGGTGCGCACGTTTGCAAGTGGATAAGTATTCTCCTTCAGCATGTATTCGGTGACCGTCTTTGAGTCGATTGTGGTGATGGTCTTCGATAAAATTGAGGACAGAAGATAGTCTTCCTCCCGCACGACGACGGAGATGGAATAGTCGGAGCTGAATACATTTTTAATCTGGAGATTCTCGTATTGGAATTCCGTGCGGAATAAGTGTTCTGTCAGATAGCCGTCGCAGAGCGCTGCGTCAAGTGTTCCGTCTTTGACGGCTTCTAAACATTCTTCCTGTGTCTCATAGAGCCGGATATGGGACTTGTCTAACGATACGGCGGACCCGGCCTGCGACTCGAGATAGGAAGTTGTTCCAACTATATTAGTACTTATATTACTCCGGCGCTTGTCGACGACAAGAACGAGCGGAATATCCGCATAATCGCGCACTGCGGAAAGCTGCTCATCCCCCAGAGAGGTGCAGCTTTCCGTACAGTAGGCGAGCATATCAACCTGTCCGTCTTTCAGCGCTGCATGGGCTTTGCTCTCCTCCTCGAACTTTTGATACTGCAGCTTCACTCCAGTCATGGAGAAGCCGGCCTCTAACATATCGCGCGAGAGCCCCTTAAATTCACCATTTTCCTCATAGGAAAACGGATAATGACCGGTCAGATACCCCACGGTGAGGGTCGGTGTGTCATTGAGGTACTGCTTCTCGTCCGTGGTGAGCAGGGACGCCTTATCAAAGCGGTTATAGTAGAATTCGTTTATCAGATTCGTCTCAAGCTCCGGCTGGTTGATTTTGAGATCGGCGATTGCCTGATTCAGCTCCCGCATCACGTCATCATTGCCCTGATAGCTGATATAGTAGAAAGGCATTGGCGCGAAGCGCCCGATCAGGCGCTGCCCCTCCCGGACTTCGGTGAACGTGTGCACGAAGGCATCAACCTCCCCTGCGTCTAATGCTTCCTGCAGTTTGGCAGTGGTCTCATACTCTTTTACTTCCGGGTCAAAAATGCCGTTGTCAGCGAGATATTGGCGAAATTCTT
Organism: uncultured Roseburia sp.; assembly: GCA_964495195.1. GTDB lineage: Bacteria > Bacillota > Clostridia > Lachnospirales > Lachnospiraceae > Roseburia. Next base: position 1,848 of record CAZBUW010000092.1, on the reverse strand, counting down.
CCTCGCGAACGTAGTTCGTGACCATGCCGAATGTGATGTCTCTCATGGCAGAGAAATCTTCGTAGGCAATCTCCTTATCTGCATTCGTGGCGATGACACCGAAGGTATAGCCGCTGGCGAGGTCGGCATAGTCGTAAATCTCTGCACGGCTCGCGGAATACTGCGCAGAACCGACGAGGTCTACCTCCTTATCTGCCAAAAGCTGTAAGGCCTCGTCCCAACTGTCGCACTCCACATATTGAATCTCCCAATGGACATAAGCGGAGAGGGCTTTTAAGTATTCGACATCCATTCCGTCCAACGTGCCGTCCTCCCTTTTGATGTGGTAGCCGTCCATTGGAAAAAAGGCAACCTTTACCAGCCGATCCTCGGCTGCATAAATGTTGCCCTGCAAAAAGTCACACAGAAAGAACAGTATCATCAAAAGGATACTGAAACAAACTGCTATAAATTTTAATCTGTCAAAAAATTTTATCTTGAGAATAGAATCACATCCCCTGTACTTTTCTCTCTATAATATCTATCATACACCGTTTGGGGAAAAGTTCTAAGTCTATTTTTGTCTTTTTCCGGTTAATTCTTCCGCAAATGCCAGATAGTCCTGCATACTGTTGCAGTTCGGGGCATAGTCGATGAGAAGTTTCTTTGCCTCCTGTGCTTCCTTGGTCTTGACACACTCGCGGATGGCGCTGTCAAAGACTTTCGTGCCGAGATCTTTCGCCATCTGGCAGAGTTCCTCACGCACGCGTTTCTCTAACTTGGAACGTCCGGAGAATTTGACGAGCAAAAGTCCGGCAATCTTGAGCGACTGATTCTGTCTGCGCTGCACGGCTTTGATTGTGTTGCACAACTGCTGTAATCCCTGCATGGAGTAGGCGTCCGCCATCACCGGGATGATGACTTCGTCCGCTGCAATCAGCGTGTTGTACAAAATGACGTTGAGAGACGGAGCGGTATCAATCACGACATACTCGTAGCCGCTCAACTCCTCGATTGCATCCTTCAGACGGTACAAACCGTCCACGTCCCCGTCCAACATTTTTTCCGCTTTGGCGAGAAGCGGGTCGGATGCCACGATATCGCCATTTGGAAGATGCTGAACCGCCTCGTCGAGTGGAAGCATCTGGGAATCGACCATAACGTCGTACAGAGTTCCCTGATTCTCAATCTGTGCCTGATAAGTTGCGCTGCTATTGCCCTGCGGGTCAGCGTCAATTAAGAGGGTTTTTCCTTTTTTTCCTAAAATGCCTGCTAAGGCGGTGGCTGTTGTCGTTTTTCCGATGCCGCCTTTCTGATTTGCTACTACATATGTAATTGCCATTTTATTTTCTCCCATCTTTCTTCTGTATGATTTGCCGCATTTTTTGATGCAGGACTAGAATGAAATCTGTCCCTGCACTTCTTTGTTTACGACATAGAATACGGATGATTCCTCCGGTTTGATGTAAACACTTACCTCCTCTATCTCCTCATCCTTCACTCCCTGCCGCAGGGCATCCCTGCGGACTAAATCGAGTAAATTCTGCTCTAACCGTTCTCTTCCCTGATACTGAATAATTACATTTTTCTTGGCAGTGGCAAATCCGCCGGCTGCTTTCTGTGCTCTTTCCACGCTGCTTTTTAATGCCATGTGTCGCGTCCTCCTCCCGATAAAACCCTTTTGTCAGTTATTTTCTGATATTTATGATGTTGGGAGCAAAAGCCCCTTCGGTTGGTGCAAAGCACCCTTTTGACCCCGGTATCATATACATTTTATCACATTAACGCAAAATGACAAGTGCGATTTACACTTCCATAGGGTTGTTTCACGAAGGCCTATCAGTTAATGTTTTGATCTTGTGGCTCACA
>CAZBUW010000091.1:0-11691 GCA_964495195.1 uncultured Roseburia sp. | reverse complement strand
AAATATATCGGGAGATATATTGACAAATTTCAAATTTTGAGATAGGAGGAAGCGTATGGAAGAAAACAAAAAGGAGTACAAGGCGCGCAAGAAGGCTTACAAGAAGGCGAAGAGAAAGGCAATTCGCCCATGGAAGGGTCTGACAATCGTCAGCATCATCATTGCAATCATCATGACACCGGTCACAGTCATCATGTCGATGTTTGACAATACGGTTGCTGCATTCGTGGGAGGAACCTTCTGGAAGCTCAAGGATAAGGAGGAGACTGCGCAGTATTTCAAATCGGATTTTGAGAGCGCGGAGGAGATGATTGAGTACGGATTGGAACTCTGTGAACAGGTGGAGGAGGAAGGGGCGTCGCTCCTTGTGAATGAGAACGAGGCACTTCCGCTTGAAAAAGGGGCGAAGGTGAGCTGTTTTTCTAGCTCCTCTGCAAATCTGGTCTACGGAGGTACCGGTTCCGGCAACATCGACGCCTCCAAGGCGGACAATTTAAAGACCGCGTTGGAAAAGTCGGGGTTTGAGGTGAATGAGACTCTCTGGAACTTCTACACCGAGGGTGAGGGAAAAGAATATACGCGGGCAGCGGGCGGAATGGTCACGACGGAGAGCGCAAAAGTGGCTGAGGTTCCGTGGGATGTCTACACCGACGAGGTGAAGGATTCCGTTGAATCGTACGGAGACGCGGCAATCGCAGTATTTTCCCGCGTCGGAGGAGAGGGCGCCGACCTCGACTTTGCAACTACAAACTACCTTGAATTAGATACAAACGAGCGCGATATGATGAGCAATCTCGCACAGATGAAGGCGGACGGCAAAATCAAAAAGATTGTTGTTTTGATCAATACGGCGAACGCACTTCAGGTCGACTTTTTAAAGGACAACGAGTATGACGTGGATGCATGTCTCTGGATTGGCGATGTCGGAATCTCCGGCGTCAACGCGGTAGCGGAGATTTTAGCGGGCAACATCAGTCCGTCCGGCAGTCTGGTCGATACCTACTGCTATGACAATTTCTCCTCGCCGGCGATGGCAAACTTTGTTCCGACGACGTACAGTGGCTATGAGGAGGGCATCATCCCGGAGAACGCCAGCACTTATATGATTTATCAGGAAGGCATCTACGTCGGATACAAATACTATGAGACGCGCTATGAGGATTACGCGATGGGAACCGGAAACGCCGGGGATTACGCTTACAATGAGGACGTGGCATTCCCGTTCGGCTATGGGCTGAGCTACACGGATTTCGCATTTGACAATCTGAAAGTCAACTACAATTCATCGACAGACCAGTTCGAGGTGACCGTCGATGTCACCAATACCGGAGATACCTATACCGGCAAAAAGACGGTGCAGGTGTACGCGCAGTCCCCTTACACACAGTACGACGTGACAAACGGGGTGGAGAAGCCTGCTGTTGCGCTGTGCGGATTTGTCAAGACCGACGCATTGGCACCGGGCGAATCCCAGACCGTGACGGCGTATGTAGACAAGAGAGATTTAGCGTCCTACGATGCTTACGGCGCAGGGACCTACATCTTAGATGAGGGAGATTACTATCTGACCGTTGCGGAGAATGCGCATCAGGCGGTGAACAATGCTCTGGCTGCAAAGGGATTTACCGTGGAGAGCACGGACGGGCGCATGGACGAGGACGGAAATGCAGATTTGGTATATCAGTGGAACAATCCGGCATTTGACGATAAGACCTACGCGGTCTCTGCAAATGGAACCGGGATTGTAAACCGGCTCTCAGAGTCAGATATCAATCTTTACTCCGGAAACGACGGGCAGCAGGTGACTTATCTCACCAGAAATGACTGGAAGGGAACATTCCCGACCGAGGTTACACAGCTTGCGCTGTCGGAGCAGATGGTCTCCCAGCTGCAGGATATTCAGTATGACCCGGCGGATTACGAGGAGGAGATGATGCCGACGCTCGGTGCGGACAACGGAATGAAACTGCACGACATGATCGGGCTTGATTACGATGACCCGGCGTGGGACAAGCTGCTCGACCAGCTCACCTTCGAGGAGATGGTAAGTCTGATTGGGGATGCATTCCACTGGACGATGCCGGTAAAATCAATCGAGGCGCCGGGCACGCGCGATGAGAACGGACCTCAGGGGCTGACGGCATCCCTGCTCGGTTCCGACGCCACCCAGCTCGAGGCGACCGCGTTCACCTCCGAGGATGTGATGGCGGCTACCTTCAACACGGAGCTGATGACGGAGATTGGAAAAGTGATTGGAAACAACTGTCTGCACGCGGAGATTGCCTGCCTCTACGGGCCGGGCAACAATATCCACAGAACACCTTACGGCGGACGAAATTTCGAGTATTACAGCGAGGACGGTTATCTGTCCGGCAAGATGAGCCAGTATGAAGTGGCGGCGATTCAGGAAAAAGGCGTCCATGTTGTAATGAAACATTTTGCACTGAACGACTGTGAGCAGGACCGCATCGGACTCGGCGTATGGTTAAGCGAGCAGGCGGCACGCGAGATTTACTTAAAGGCATTTCAGGCGCCGTTCGAGCAGGGAAATGCGAACGGAGTCATGATGGCATACACGCGCTGGGGCTGCATCTGGTCCGGCGGAAACAAAAATCTGGTAACCGGAATTATGCGCGAAGAGTGGGGAAGTAATGGTATGAGCATTACGGATAACGTTCTTACTACATATGTAAATGGAGTGGACGGAATTCTGGCGGGCACCTCCATCTACGACGCGATGATGCCGTATGTCACCAATCTGCTTCCGCAATACAAGGATGATCCGGTCATTGTGCAGGCGATGAGAGAATCCTGTCACCGCAACTTATATGCCATTGCAAACTCCTGCGGAATGAACGGGGTGGGGGCGAACACGACCATCACTCTGACGAAGCCGACGGTCGTTACGATTGCGATGATTATCACATGCGGATTCAGCTTCCTGTTCTGTCTGTCCGTTGTGATGTGGATTATCAGGGCGCGCAAATTTAGAAAGAGTGAAATCTATATCAGCTTTCATGCAAAGAAAGGCGAATCATGAGTGAAGAGAATAAGAACACAGCGCAAAACCGGGCAAAAATTTATCAGCTTGTGCTCTTCCCGATGAACAACGGGGCGACGAATGTCTACTACATTCTGACAATGAATTTTATCGCCTACTACGCCAACGGCGTGCTGGGGTTAGCTTTGATGTTTGCCACGACGATGGTTACGGTCATGCGTCTTTTTGACGCGGTGACCGACCCCATCATCGGGGCGTTGATTGACCGGACGAGCACGAAGTTCGGAAAATTCCGGCCGTACATGGTGCTCGGAAATGCGATTATGATTGTATCCTCCATCCTTTTGTATTTCGGTGCGAGAATTATTGCGGAGGATATGATAGGATTGAGATATTTGTGCTTTGTGCTGTTCTATGCGTTGTATGTCATCGGCTACACGTTTCAGACAGCCTGCACGAGATCAGGTCAGACCTGTCTGACGAACGACCCGAACCAGAGGCCGCTCTTTACGGTGTTTAACACCATCGCGAGTCTGGTCGGTATGGGGCTCGTACAATTTTTAGCGCCGCTTCTCAGCGAGTGGTTAGGCGGCTACAACAGCGCGAGGTTCTTTGATCTTATGATACCGCTTGCCATTATAGTGTCGGCGATTCTGACACTGCTTGCAGTAGTCGGAATCTGGGAAAAAGACCGGCCTGAGTTTTTCGGCGTGGGAGGAAAACAGGAGAAGGTCAAATTCAAAGAGTACGTCGCGATTTTAAAGGCAAACAAGGAACTGCAGCGGCTGATGATTGCGGGGGCGGGCTGCAAGCTGGCATTCTCCATCGCCACGAACATGACGGTGCTCTGCATGCTCTACGGCGCTATGATGGGAAATTACAGCGGACTGTACCTGCCGATGATGATTGTCGGATATGTATTCTCGGTTCCGTTTTTTCTGCTGACGGTGCGGACCTCACAGAAACACGGACAGAAAGCGTCTCTCGTGCGCTACACGAAGCTGGCGCTCATTATGTATGTGGGAGTGCTCGTGCTGCTGCTTCTGTGGAAACCGGGAATACCGGGAGTCACTTTGAACCTGGTTCCTCCGAATGTGTATACCATCCTGTTTGTGATTTTCTTCGGCATCGGCTACGGCGCATATTACGCGACAGCGGATATGCCGATCCCGATGGTGGCGGACTGCTCGGACTATGAGACCTACCGCTCCGGGCGCTATGTGCCGGGTATCATGGGAACGCTCTTTTCCCTGGTGGATAAGCTGGTGAGCTCCCTCGGCTCGACCATTGTCGGTGCAGCGGTGGCGATGATTGGAATCCATACGCTGCCGGACAGCATGACACCGTATGCGGACGGAATGCACGGTGTGGTTGTGATTCTGTTCTGCGCTGTTCCGATGGTGGCATGGATTGCAACGCTGATAGCGATGAAGGGCTATACGCTGACCGGTGCAAGGATGAAGGAGATACAGGCAGTCAACGCGGCGAGAAAGCAGGGACTCGCAGAGGGAATGACGCTCGAGGAGACGATGGAGAAGTGGAAGAGCGACTAGAAGCGATGTCGAAAAAAAACGAAAAAACAGTAGAAAAATGATTGCACTTGAGGGACGGTTTCTTTATACTAATGTTATGCTTGTACCTGAGAGGGTAATTGTAGATGGGGCGGCAGATGCCGTCCCATTTTTGTCGAATAGGAGGGGACGAAATGATACAAGTGAATCATATTTCGAAGGAATTCGTATCACCGAAAAAATATCCGGGGCTAAAGGGTGCCATAAAGGGATTGTTCTCCAATGAAAAAGTGAGAAAGACCGCGGTGGACGACATCTCCTTCTCCATTGAAAAAGGGGAGATTGTCGGTTACATCGGAAGCAACGGAGCCGGAAAATCCACGACAATCAAGATGATGACAGGGATTCTCACGCCGACGAGGGGGGAGTGTCTGGTGGGGGGAATCGACCCGAACAGGCACCGCATGGAGAATGCGCAGAATATCGGTGTCGTCTTTGGACAGAGGACACAGTTGTGGTGGGATCTTCCGCTCTCGGAGTCCTACACCATTTTGAAAGAGATTTACAATGTATCCGATGAGGATTATAAAGAGCGCATGGAATTTTTAAATGAGGTACTCGGACTGCCGGAGTTTTTTGACCGCCCTGTGCGGACACTCTCACTGGGGCAGCGTATGCGTGCGGACTTGGGCGCGGCGCTGATACACAATCCGAAAGTTCTCTACTTAGATGAGCCGACAATCGGACTTGACCTTGTGGTGAAGGATAAGATTCGCGGGGCAATCCGCGAGATCAACGAGCGTTTTGACACCACGGTGATTCTGACAACGCACGACATCGGCGACATCGAGGAACTCTGCAGCCGCATCATTATCATCGATCAGGGGAAAAAAATCTATGACGGAAGTTTAGAGGATTTAAAAGATACGTTCGGAAGCAGAAAGAGCGTTTCCATGGAAGTGCGTCAGATGGAGCGCGCGCGTCAGATTTCCTGGGGGGAGCTGCAGCAGGGGAAGGATGAGGATGTGCTCCGCGTGGAATTTGAGGAGGAGCAGAACCGTCTGACGGTCTCTTTTGACAAGAAGGAAATTCAGGTGGCCGATATCATCTCACGGGTGATGGAAGTGACGGATGTGAAGGATATTCAGATTAAAGAGACGGAGCTCGCAGAAATTGTAAAAGAGATTTACAACCATGGGGTATAGGAGGGGACTATGAGAAAATTCTGGAAAGTGTACCGCCCCTTTGCCGCCAATGAGCTGAAGCGGAATCTCGCGTACAAGGGAGCGTTTTATCTGTTTATGTTATGCAGTTTGTTTGGGACGTTTATCAACTACTATCTGTGGATGGCAATCTACGGAAGTGCCGACGGGGCAAGCCTAGGCGGATTTACAAAAAATGAGATGATTGTCTATGTGTTCATGAGCTACGTCACGTCGAGTACGGTGATGATCTCCATCGCCAGAGACTTAGGGAGAGAGGTCGTGAAGGGAGATGTGGCGATGAATCTGATCAAACCGATCGATTACCGCATGAGTATGATCTCGCGTGCGTTCGGCACCATGATCTATCATTTCCTGATGCCGTGTGTCTTCGTGTGGATTGCCATGGAGGTGGTCAGGGTGACGGTGTTTGGAGAAGTAATGACACCCGTAATTCAAATGGCGCTCTATCTCGTCAGCATGTGCTTTAGTTTTCTGATCTACGTGCTGTTTGATTTTTGCTTTGGAATGATTGCGTTTTTTACGACCTATATTTTCGGATTGCAGATGGCAAAACAGGCGCTGCTGCTCTTTCTGACCGGTCAGTTGATTCCGCTCTCCTTCTTCCCGGAGGCGGTGCAGAGAGTTTTTGACTTCCTGCCGTTCTCATCGATGGTCTACACGCCGGTCATGCTCTATCTCGGCAAGTATGGGACGTCGGAAATCTGCTTTGTTCTGGCGAGACAGCTCGTCTGGATTGTGCTGCTCTATGTGTTGGGAAGTCTCATCTGGAAAAAAGTGACGAAGCGTCTGGTCGTGTTGGGAGGTTAGGAAAATGAGGAAGATAAAACGTTATGCGCGGCTCTACCGCGTGCTGATTTCGCAGTTCTTTAAGACAATCGTGCAGTCGAAGGTGGATTTTTTGATGGGGCTGCTTGGCTTTCTGCTGACCCAGATTATGGGGATTGTGTTTTTGTATCTGGTGTTCGCGCAGATCCCGGACTTGAACGGCTGGACGCTCGATGAGCTGATCTTTATCTATGGGTTTGCACAGATTCCGAGGGGAATCGATCATCTGCTGACGGACAATATCTGGATGGTGGCGTACTGGTATGTCATCGACGGAGATTTTGACCGCTATATGCTGCGCCCGATGAATCTGTTCTTTCAGGTCATAGCGGAAAAACTTCAGCCGGACGCGCTGGGCGAGCTTCTCGTAGGGATTATTCTGGTGGTCAGGTCGGTGCAAAAGGGCGTCGTGGCATTTGACCTGCCTCATGTACTGCTCTTTGCCGCATCCATGGCGGCGGGGGCAATCATCTATACGTCGATCAAACTGTTTTTCGCGTCGCTTGCCTTCTGGGTAAAACAGAGCGGGCCGTTCCTTCAGGTGGCATACGAGATGGCGGATTTTGCAAAGTATCCAACCGAAATCTACGGCAGGGCAGTCCGCTTTATCATCACCTGGGTCATCCCGTTCGCCTTTGTCGCGTATCTCCCGGCGAGATGTTTTCTGATGGGGGAAAATGCTGCATTGACAATCGGTGCCGAGTGGGCGATTGCGCTCGTCTTCTGGTGCATCGCCTACGGTGTGTTCTGCCGCGGCACAAGGCGCTACGAGAGCGCCGGAAATTAAAAAATTTTAGTCTGCCCCGCACATTTCGTGCGGGGTATCGTTATACATAGCGAAAGGAGGTTTTCCGGTGAAGATTGACGTGGAAGAGCATTATGAAAAAATATACAGGTACTGTTATTTCCGAATCGGGAATGCACAGTTGGCGGAAGATCTGACGCAGGAGACCTTTCTGAGATTTTTGGAGAGCTGTCACTACAGGGATACCGGACGGCCGCTGGCGTACCTGTATACGATTGCAAAAAATCTGTGCATTGATGAATATCGAAAGCCAAAGAGAACGCCCTTGGAGGAAGAGTTTCTGCGATGCAGTGCGGCGGAGAACTTTGAGGAGCGGACGGTGGAATATCTGATGCTGCATGAGGCACTGCGTGAGCTTTTGCCGGAGGAGCGTGAACTTCTCGTGCTCCGCACGGTGAATGAGGTGCCGTTTTCCGTGCTGTGCGAGCTGTATCACGAATCGCGTTTTTCCCTGCATCGCAGGCTGAAAAAAATCACTGCAAAGCTGGAAAGGAGGATGTCCGATGAAAAAGAGAACAGAACAGATGCTAAAACAGTATTATGATGCGCCAGAGCCGGAATGCAAGCAGGCATTCTTTGATAAAACTACAATAGTAAATATAAAAGTGAAGATGTGGCATATGTTTGCCGTACAATTGCAGTATATTCCGAAATATGTCTGGCTGGGATCGCTTGCGCTGTTTGCGGCGATGCTTTTGATTGAAGTATATTTTCCGAAGTCTGGTGCAGGGGAAATATATGCGCTGGTGCCGTTTCTGGTGGTGCTCACGCTTGCGAGCGGGATGCGCTCCTGCCGCTTTGGGATGGCGGAGTTAGAGAGTGCGGCGCTCTTTTCCCTCAAAAGTATCGTGCTGATGCGGCTTTTTATTCTAGGGACGGGCAATCTGCTGCTCATGTGTGTGCTGGCAGTGCTGATGCGCGGCAGGTTTCTGGAAGAATTTTTGTATCTTCTGGTTCCGTATCTTTTTACGGCGTGGATTGGGTTATTTATCTGCCGGCATGTGAATTGGGCGAAGGCGAACTACCTGTTTTTTGCGGTGGCGCTTTTTACAGCGAGCGCTCAGTTTTTTGCGGGCAGGCAGCATCCCGTCCTTTACAGCGGTGACATTCCGGGCGTATGGATTGCAGCGTCCCTTTTTCTTCTTTTAGCGCTCGGGATTCAGATGCAGAAAACAATACAGAAAATGGAGGATGCGGTATGGAATTGAAAATTGACCGTGTGAGCAAACAGTATAAAAATAAAATTGCAGTGGACAGAATCAGCCTTTCGTTTGTGCCCGGCATCTACGGGCTGCTCGGGGCGAACGGCGCCGGAAAGACGACCCTGATGCGCATGATCTGCGGGATTCTGACCCCGACGAGCGGAAATATTTCCCTCGACGGCATTGAGGTGTCCGAGGAGGAGTACCGCGCAGTTTTAGGTTATCTGCCGCAGGACTTTGGATATTACCCGGAATTTTCGGCGCGGGATTTTCTTCTGTATATGGCGACGTTAAAGGGGCTCGATAAAGGGGCGGCGAACGAACGTGTCGAGGAACTTTTAGAACTTGTCGGCTTAAAGGAGGTCGCGAAAAAGAAGATTAAAACCTACTCCGGCGGAATGAAGCAGCGTGTAGGGATTGCGCAGGCGCTGCTCAACCGCCCGAAGATTCTGCTGTTGGACGAGCCGACAGCGGGGCTCGATCCGAAGGAGCGGGTGCGTTTTCGCAATATGATAGAGGGCTGGGGTAAGGAGAGCATCGTGATTCTCTCCACTCATATCGTGTCCGACATCGATAAAATTGCGGACCGGATTCTCATGATGCGGGACGGGCAGTTGGTGTTCGACGGAACGAGAGACGACGTGGAGGGAGACTTGGAAGAATTCTATCTGCGTGAATTTGAGGATGGGGAGGTGCGCGCATGAGGACACTGATTGGATATGAGATACGAAAAATAGTGAAAAGGAAAAGTTTTGTCATCGTGACGGCACTGTTTCTGGCGCTGCAGGTGGCGATGGCAGTCTCGAGCGTCACAGGAAAAGAATATGTGGACGGCAAGGTGTACGAGAGCCATGCGCAGTCGATTGCCATCGACCGGGAGAACGGTCTTAAGATGGACGGCGCCGTGATGGACGATGCATTTTTACAAAAGATGCAGGAGGCATACGCGAAGATTGAGCAGACAGAGAATCATTCCTATCTGTTTACCGAGACCTACCAGAGGGAGGTTCGCCCTTATGACGAGCCTCTTACGATGCTGCAATATGTGACCGGCTGCCGTCAGGAACAGATTCTCTCCGCCACGGAGGAGGAACTCTATGCAGCGGGGGAGGCATACCGCGAGGCGCAGTGGGAGGCATCCAATCTCTCCGCCTCGGAGCGAAGCTATTGGGAGGAAAAGGGTGAGCCGGTCGAGACGCCTGTGGTCTTTGAGTACTATTCCTGGGCTTACGGCTCCATAATCAGCATGAACGGATGCTACATGACGTTAATGATGCTCACCTTTCTGACAGCAATCTGTTTTGTCAACGTGTTTATGGTGGAAGCGAACCAGCGGACGGATCAGATGATTCTCTGCACGAAATGTGGGCGAAGAAAACTCTATGCCGCAAAGATTCTCGCCGGAATCATCACTGCGGCGGTTATCACAGTTGTATTTTCAATGGCACTTTTCGTTGGGAAAATAGCGACCTGCGGAGCAGAGGGTGCAAATGTTGCGCTGCAAAAATTTTACGTTTCCTGGTATCCGTACAAGCTCACCTTAGGGCAGACCTATCTGATCATGCTCGGCATTCTGCTGCTCGGCTCCCTTGTGACTGCGCTGATTACGATGGTGCTGGCATGGCTGTTAAAAAACAGCGTCATGACGACAGCGATTGTGAGCGGCGCACTGTTTGTGGCAAGGCTTGTCTATATCCCGGACCGATTCCGGTTTTTCTCGAAGCTGTGGAATCTGATTCCGATTAATCTGCTAAAAATTGATCAGGGGTTTGTCGATATGAGGCTGTTTTCTGTGTGCGGGGCGAAACTCACGACATGGCAGATTGCGCCAATCGTTTACCTGTTCATTATGGCTGCTGTGATTATAATCGGGGGACGTGTGTATTGCAGAACGCAGATAAAGGGGAGATGATTTGACATTTTTTTCCGGCTGTAATAGTATGGTGTGAGAGTTGGGAGCGGCGGAGCAATCCGCGGCATCATCAACGGTATATCAGAAAAATGAGATTAGAGGCGGGAAAAAGTGGAACAGAGAAAAACACTCGATATCTATCAGTTTCAGAATAAGAAGGCGAATTTTCATACACACACGGCGCGCTGCCACCATGCAGTCGGGGAGGACCGGGAATATGTGGAGTGTGCAATCAAAGGAGGATTTCAGGTGCTCGGATTTTCTGACCATGTGCCGATTCCCTATAAGGACGGCTATGTGTCGAGAATCCGGATGAGATTTTCCGAGGTGGAGGAGTACATAGACTCCGTTCTCGCGCTGAAAAAAGAATATGAGCGGGAGATTGAGATTCATCTCGGTTTTGAGACAGAGTATTTTCCACAGATGTTTGAAGAACTGACGGAGGCGTTGCAGCCTTATCCAATCGAATATATGATTTTGGGGCAGCATTACCTGGAGAACGAGAAAGACCAGCGCTATGTGGGGGAACTCTCCACAGAGCAGGAGTTGGAAAGTTATGTAAACCAAGTGACAGACGGACTGCGGACGGGATTTTTTTCCTATGTGGCACATCCCGATATCGGAAATTACAAGGGAGATGAGGCAGTGTACCGGAAATACATGCGGAAAATCTGTGAGGCATGCAGGGAACTGCACCTTCCGCTTGAGGTGAATGAGAACGGATACCGCGGACATATCTGGTACCCGAGTGAAAGATTTTTAACGATTGCGTCGGAGGTTGGAAATGATATGATTGTGGGGGTCGATGCGCATAACCCGGAGCAGCTTTTGGATGAGGAGAATTATCAGGCGTGTGCCGCCCTCGGAAGACGGTACGGAAAACGCGTCATCTGCTGCGGCACACAATCTACGCTGCCCTTATAATAAGATTTTTGACTTACTCTTCAGTAATTTGCCTCCGTTTACAATCAACAGGATTCCGGATACTACTCCCGTGACTAAAATGCAGATACCAAGCGCGATGTTGCATGCACCGGAGGAACCGATTGTCTTGTATACCTTTTCGTCCATTTGCGAAGCCCTCCTTTACGAAAAATGAATCTGTAATCATTTTAACATTATCCCGTGGTGAATACAACAGGTTCTTGTCCATTATTAGGGTTGTTTCACGAAGGCCTATCAGTTAATGTTTTGATCTTGTGGCTCACA
>CAZBUW010000090.1:0-12369 GCA_964495195.1 uncultured Roseburia sp. | reverse complement strand
TCATACTGGGAGATTTTTTTAATTGTCAAATCTCATGTTCTATAGGAATGCTTTTTCGTTGCCTTTTATAGAAAATAGGTATCCGTTACCTACTGTTCTACCCACCGTAATACAAAATTCTGAATCACATCAAAAACTTTTCCAAAAATAAGACCAATAATACCAATTAAAAATGCACCTGCGAGCATAACGCTTACATTGAAGTTAGAACGCGCATCCATAATTCTGAAACCAAGTCCGGAACTTGCCGCTAACAGTTCTGCCGATACAAGTACAAACAATGCCAGTCCAAAACCAAGCCTGAGTCCCGTAAATATACCGGGCATTGCATTTGGCAGTACAACCCGGCAAAGTATCTGTGCTTTTGAAGCCCCGAGACATTTTGCTGCTCTTATCAGAATCGGCGGCGTATATAGGACTGCATGATATGTATTTACATAGATATTAAAAAATGCACCGAATGCAATGAATGCCACTTTCGAGGTCTCCCCAATTCCAAACCATAACAGAAACAATGGTAAAAACGCGAGCGCCGGTATTGGCCGGAACAGTTCGACAATTGGATTTATAATTGTCTCACACACTTTGAAATATCCACTGAGCACACCCGCGACAACACCAATGACTCCTGCTATTGCAAATCCTTTCACCACGCGGGACATACTCGCCAGAAAATCGGTCTGCAGATAGCCCTTTTTCCATTCATCCACCAACGCCTCCACCAATTGATGTGGCGCCGGAAACAGCAGACTGTTAATAAATCTTGAATCCATGTTCTTATTTATCATGCAAAACAGCTCCCAGATGATTACCAGTGCGATAAGTGATGCACTATTTTTTAGCCAATTAAGCCCCTTTCTTTCAACCACATTATTCATTGATTGCATCCTCCTCTTCCTTTGACTTCATTTTCAGTATTTCCGTAATCTCCTCCTTTATCTCCAAAAGAACTTTTGAATTCTCATCCCTTGGGCGCTCAATCTTTGACAGATCAAATGTCTTACAGATTCTTCCCGGGCGAGGCGTCATCACCACAATCTTGTTTGCAAGAATCAGTGCTTCATCAATGGAATGTGTGATAAAAATAATTGTGGTCTTTGTCTCCTGCCAGATTTTTGACAGTTCAAACTGAAGTTTTCGCCTCGTCTGCTCATCCAATGCTGAGTATGGCTCATCCATCAACAGGATTCTCGGCTCGTTTGCCAATGCCCTTGCGATTGCCGTACGCTGTTTCATTCCGCCTGACAACTCCTTCGGAAAGGAATTTTTAAAACTTCCAAGCCCCATCATCGCAAGATATTTACTCACCAGCTCCTCCTTGGCCTCTTTTTTCATACCTTTTACATCCAAGCCGAATTTGATATTTTCTTCAATTGTCAGCCATGGGAAGAGGGCATGTTCCTGAAAAACAACTCCCCGCTCTTTTCCGGGTGCCCTGATTTCTTCCTCGTCAAGCTCAATACTTCCGCCTGTCGGTTTGATGAATCCTGCCACTATGTTCAAGAAAGTTGATTTTCCACATCCGCTTGGCCCGAGCAGGCACACAAACTCGCCTTCTTCCACACTGAGCGAAACATTTTCCATCGCCTTCATCGTACCTTTTTTGGTTGTGTATTCCACGTTTAAATTTTTTGCTTCCAACATTGCCATATCATCCAGCCTCCCTATCCCGGTAATCAAAAAAGATGTCAGTTCACCACTGACATCTTTGTCTGATTTTCCTTGCCTTTTTGATTGTACCAACTATATCATAGCGTATATATAGCGTCAAATAAATTTTTTTAATATTTTTTATAACTTGTTCCCTATAATTCGTCACACTTTACAAAAGTCCATTTAACAGATTAATGATGATTGGATAAAATACCACCACACAGACGACGCGCAACGTCTGAATGATGGACACCTTCGGCGTACTCGCTCCGAAATCCTCTGCCAGAAGTGCCAAATCTGAGGCTCCCCCCGGCGCACAGGAAAACAATGCCGTCGGAAAATCAAGACCACTTGTCTTATGCAGTATCCATGCCAGACCTATCACGATTACAAGCAGACACAACATCATGATGACGGCCGGGATAATGGTATAGCGCAGGTTTTTGATAACCTCAACCGTAATGCTCTCACCAATCAATATTCCCGCACAAATCTGTGCAAACTGCTTAAACTTAACTGGCATATAAGCGCGTTCAGCCAAAAGATTCCACGCTGCCACTCCCACCATAGAAAAGATTAATGCCCCGGCCGGAACTCCAAGCGCACAACCGGCGCCTCCGCAGGATGCGGCAACTGCTGCTGTAATTGCCGTATCTTTCCCTCTGTCTTTTTTTCCTTTCTCCGAAGGCGGTAGGGCTTGCACCACCCGAACTTCCTTTTGCTTTTCGTCCTCTCCATTTTTTTTCGTTCTGCTAATGAGTATTCCAAATATCAATGGAAACAATCCGAGTATCGTCATCAGGCGTACTGTCTGAAGAACCGAAACAACCGACGTGTCCGCCCCCATATCAATACTTATGATTGCCATGTCCGTCAGACTTCCGGGCGCCGTTGCAAACATGCAGGTCGCCACACTGTAATCTGATACTTTATATAGGAACAACCCCATCATAACGCAGGAGAAAATAATAATCATCATATTCAGCACCGCCGGCTTTACCAGCTCCTTGAGTGACTTAATCTCGTCTCTGGTTATTTTGCACCCCACAAAGATACCGGAAATTGTCTGTGTCATTATTTTTGCCGCGGTCGGAAAGCCCGCATCTGCCGTAAAAATATTATAAACTGCCACGAACAGCATAGATCCAAGCATCGCACCTGCCGGAACTTTCTTTTTGATTCCGACGATTCCTCCGGCAACTCCAACCAGAAGAGTAACTAAAACTTTCATTTCATCACGCCCCTTCTCAAAAAATACTAGACATTTCATCTCCATAATTATAAACTTATAGCTAATTTCAAAATGTCAGGTCTATTTATAGCATGACTACCGGATATTTACAAATACAAATATCGTTATAATTGTTATAACGAAAAAGCTATAATTCGAGGAGGGATTTCTATGAACCATAGACAACTGCAATATATTTTAACATTGGCGGAGGAGGGCAGTTTTTCCTCGGCAGCACAGAAACTTTACATCTCCCAGCCTTCTTTAAGTCAATATGTCCAAAAAATAGAAGATGAACTGGATGTCAAACTTTTTGAGCGAACCAAACCACTGAAACTGACCTACGCCGGTGAACTTTATGTGCAGAGCATAAAAAATATTATTTTTGAGGAGGATACCCTTCGCAAAAAAATTTCAGATATCAAGAACTGTAAGACCGGTAAACTGATTATTGGCACAACCCCTTATTGTGCCGCGTGGATTCTCCCTTCTGTTATTAAGAAATTTTCCGAGGGATACCCCTGCATCCATATTTCCATAAATGAGGCGACGGAAAATGAATTGACAACCAATGCCCAAAAGGGCAGCTATGATTTTACCATTTCTCTGTCTCCTATCAAAGATATTGACTTTACCAGCACCACTCTGCTAAACGAAGAATATGTTCTGGCTGTATCAGAAAAATATTATTTGCAAAACAGAAAACTTTTTCCTTCCAATGATGCCGACTCTATCAATCTCTCTAATTTTGAGAAGGCAAACTTTGTAACCATGAATCCCGGTTATCCACAATACTTTGTCTGCCATGACATTTGTAAATCCGCCGGCTTTTTACCCAAAACCATCGTGACTGCCGAAAGTCTTACCTGCATCCACTCCCTTATTCAGGCAAATATAGGTATCTCTATTTTGCCACACGGAATGTTTCTGCCCGACAATACCAATTCGGGTATCCGCGTATTTAAAGTCAAAGACTGCTCTCTCCTTCGACCAATAGTTCTGTCCTACCGGACAGATCAATATATATCCCAGTCTGCAAGCGCCTTTATCTCCTGTTTTCAGCGTCTCTGGCGCGCTTAATATAGGTATTTACCTATATTTTTCATAAATTAAAACGTATTTGTCTTATTATTCTTCCTATGCTACTATGATAACAATTTATTTTGAAAGGAAGAGGGTAATGCTTATGTCAAACACGTTAATTAAAAATGGAATTGTCGTTTTTGAGACTGAGGAGAAAGCTGCTGACATACTCGTCGAAGATGAAAAAATCGCAGCCATCTATGCCCCGGACACTTATAGCGGTGACGCAACGGTTCTGGATGTCAGCGGGCTCTACATTTTTCCGGGGAGCATCGATCCGCACATGCATCTGGACAACCACATCAGTCTGGACGAGGCTGTACGCCTCGATTCAAAGCGTCAGGCAATCGGCGGTCTCACTACGATGATTCCTTTTGTCAAATCTACCAAAAGTTACCTTGATACCATACCGAAATACCGCAAAACTATTGAGGAAAACAGTGTCATCGATTTCGGTCTTTCCGCTTTTTTCTTTGCAAAAAAGCATGTAGCAGAAATCGAAGAATATGTAGCTAAACTTGGTATCACTTCCTTTAAATTCATCTTTGACAAACAGGATGTTGTTCACCTTTGGTACGACATTTCTAAGGAAGATTCTCTGACACTTGACAAAGGTGACTTTTATCTAATCTTAAAGAGGCTCCGCGAAATCAGTGAAAAACTGGTTCTCTGTGTGCATTGTGAGGATCCGGATATCTTCCGTCGTCTGGAGGCGATTGTGAAATCCTCCGACATGGATAACTATTCCTTAGAGACTTACGACCATGTACGCCCTGCGTTCGTTGAGACTACTACCATGGCAGACACCATGTTTTTAAATCATATTGTAGATGGAAATGTATACATGGTACATACCGCCTCCGGAATGTCCGTCAAGATGTATGAAACCATGGCGAAAGCCTTTCCAAGCAATTACACAGTTGAGACCTGTCCACAATATCTGACTCTCACCGTAGATTCTCCTTGTGGACTCTTAGGAAAAGTCAATCCACCAATCCACTATTCAGAAGATGTTGAATCTCTGTGGGAGGGCATACGCAATGGATATGTGCACACCATTGGTACCGACAACGTTCCCGCCTATCTGGAGCAAAAACAGGCAAAAGGGGATAATTTATGGGATGCCGCTCTCGGTTTCTCCACTCCGGGACTTATCCTTCCGGTTCTAATCAGCGAGGGATATCACAAGAGAAACATTCCTCTGCACCGTCTGGCACAGGTAAGTAGTACAAATACTGCACGTAAATTTGCCCTGACTCATAAGGGCGAGATAAAACCGGGATTTGACGCCGATTTTGCAATTGTAGACTTAAATTGGGAACGAACCATCACTCCGGAACTTTTTGGATGCAGCGACTATTCCATCTATTCCAATATGACCTTCAAAGGCTGGCCACGCTACACAATCAGCCGCGGGGAAGTAATTCAAAAAGACGGCGTTGTCACCGTTCCAAACGGACGCGGAAAATATATCTTCAGAACAATATAGGAGGAAACCATTATGAAAATGAATCTTGTCAGTATACAAGCCGGACCTTTTGTAGAGGGCGACACTTACGAAACTTATATGGAAAAACAAATCGATTTGATGAAAGAGGCTGTGGAAAAAGAGCATCCTTACCTCGTACTTTTCCCAGAGATGATGACCGGCGCATACTTTGGACTCGTCACCGACAAAAAGTGGTTTGAAAAAGCGGAGAATTTCGAAAATGGTCCAACCACAAAAATGATGATTGAACAGGCCAAAAACCTAAATGTTCACATCTGCTATTCCCTCTATGAGAAAGATGATTCCAGCGATAACACTGTCTATTACAATACAGTAGGTCTTGTATCTCCAACCAGAGGCTTAATCGGAAAATACAGAAAAATACATATTCCGGGTGTGGAGGATCGCAGTATCTCCAAGGTTGCAGAGAAATTCTATTTTTCCCGGGGCGATAAAGCACCGGAAGTATTTGAGCTCGACAACGGTGTAAAAGTCGGTCTCTTAATCTGTTACGACCGCTCTTTCCCTGAGTTGTGGAGAAGTTACTTCCTTATGGGCGCTCAGATTATCTGTGCAGCCACCTGCACGATGGGTGACAGAAGCGATATGTATCTCCCTGAATTCAGAACCATCGCGCTTGAGACCCACACATTCCTAATGGCGGCCAACCGCGCAGGGTACGAACAGGTCGAAGGGGAAGAAGAACCTCGTCACCACTTCGGCAAATCTGCTGTTATTGGTCCTATCGGAAATATTTTAGACAGTACAGAAGATACCCCTTGGTCATATGTCTGCGGTGAATTTGACACCGAAAAACTAATCTGGGCAAACAACAGATGGCATTGGATGCGGGATCGCCGTCCTGAATTCTACGACAAACTCACTGCAGCGGAGTATGTTGCTTCCCCAAACTTTAAATATGACATTCAATAATTCTGTCACAAACAACAGGAGGAGCTTGATATGAAAAATAAACCTTATATCATCACTATCACAAGACAATTCGGTAGTCTTGGACGACCGATAGCAAGACTAATGTCCCGTCTGCTTGATATTGAATACTATGATAGAGACATCCTTGAGATGGCCTCAAAAGAATTGAATCAATCCACCACTGAATTAAACGCTTTCGACGAACGTTCCTACCGACGCATGAAATATCCGTTGGGCTTAGGAGATCACGATATGCAGAACAAACTTTTTGCCACCCAAAAATGCATCATCTCTGAACTAGCATTAAAAGAACAGTCGTGCATCATCGTCGGTCGATGCTCCGATTTTATTTTGAAAGATTATCCGAATCTTCTCAATGTCTATATCTATGCCCCCTATGAAGCACGACTTGAGAACTGCATCAACATCCTAGGTATCTCCCCGCAGGAGGCGCCTAAAATGATTAAGGATGTCGATAAGGCACGGAGTAATTTTCACAAATATTACACAAACGAACCGATTGATACAACGCACAACCGGCATCTGCTGATTGACAGCAGTCTTCTGGGGGCAGAGAAAACGGCCGAAATGTTAGCAGATATCGCCAGATATCGTTTTCAGTCAGATTGATATTGCATAACCTCTTTTAGAAGATAATCTTAACCTCCGTGCCGATTCCCTCCCGGCTGCTCAGCTCAATCTGCGCTCCGTGCCGGGCGATGATATGCTTGACAATCGCGAGACCGAGACCTGTCCCGCCGGTGGATTTGGAACGGCTCTTGTCCACGCGGTAAAAACGCTCAAAAACGCGCGTCTGATGTTCTTTTGGAATACCAATACCGGTGTCTTTCACGCAGAGGACGGCGTGCTCCCCCTCCATCTGCGTCGTGATTGTGACATTGCCGCCCCGCTTGTTGTAGCGGATGGCGTTGCTGCAGAGGTTGTAGAGCACCTCCTCAATCAGCGTACGGTTTCCCATGATGTGCACCGGCTCCCCGCTCTGGAGCAGTGTGACTTCCTGCTTCTGAGCGGGTATTTCAAGGTTGTGGATACAGTCTCTTACCATATCTGCGAGTTCTAACTCCTCCAACTCCATGCGGTGATCGTCGCCGTCAAGCTCCGAAAGTTTGATAATGTCGTTGATCAGGGCCTGAAGGCGCTCCGCGCTCCGATGGATCTCATTGGCAAAATGCGCGGTGTCCGCCTCATTTGTCATGCCGCTCTCAATCAGTTCCGCATAACCGGATATCGCGGTGAGCGGGGTCTTTAGCTCATGAGAGACATTTGCCGTAAACTCCTGCCGCATCTGCGCGTTTTCCAGGATGTCGATGTGCTGCTGTTTGATCATCGTGACAAAGGGGCGCACCTCCTCGTAGACTGACGACTCGTCCACCCGCGTGATATTTTCCGCAATCTTCTCAATCGGCTCGACAAGCTTTTTCGTCAGAAGATGGGAAAACGGGATACACATGGCAAAGACGAGAACCGCGATTATGGCAATCATGCCGAGCAGACTGTAAATATAGTGGTAGATGCTGCTGCTCTCCTTTCCCACGCGCAGGATTGTCCCATCCTCTAAGCGCATAGCGTAATAGTAGGTCTGCATGGACGCCGTCTCGGAAAAACGCACGGAGGTTGCGCTTCCGTCCCTAATTGCCCCCTTAATCTCGGGGCGGTCGAGATGATTCTCCATCTCCGCCGCCACCTCCATACTGTCGTAGGTGACAACCCCGTCATTCTCTACAATTGTAATTCTAAGTCCGTCCTCCACGAGGTTCTTATCGATGGCGTCCTCGAGCTCCTCGCTGCTCACCGCCGCCACCACATGGGCGTTCGCCCGCAGATCATCATAAATCTGCTCCCGCAGGGAGTACGAGTAGAGCAGCATCGCCCCGATTGCCGTCAACAGAATCGCAATCGTCGCCACCGCCATAAAACTTTTGTTTATCTTCTTTTTCATCTCGATACCTCTCTGTGTCCCGAAAAATTTCTCTTTCCTGCCTGCTGCCGCTCAATCCACCATATAACCCACGTTGCGCACGGTCTTGATGACTTTTCCGCTCCCGCCGAGCTTCTGGCGCAGAGTCTTGATGTGCATGTCGACTGTCCGGCTCTCGCCCTCGTACTCAAATCCCCAGACCTGATTCATAATCTTATCGCGCGAGAGCACAATCCCCTTGTTGATGATTAAATATTTTAAAAGTTCAAACTCCTTGTAGGTGAGCTCGCACGGTTTTCCACAGACGAAGGCAGCATGTTTGTCGTTATCCACAGTGATGTCCCCATACTCCACCTTTGCGCTCTCTTCCGCATCGTCCTTCACCCGGCGAAGCAGCGCGCGGACTCTTGAGACGAGCTCCATCACGCCAAAGGGCTTCGCGATATAGTCGTCCGCCCCGAGGTCTAAGCCCTTCACCTTATCAAGCTCCGTCGTCTTCGCCGTGACCATGATGACGGGAATGCGCGCCGTCCGCTCCCTCGCGCGGAGCTTTGAGAGAATCGCAAGCCCGTCCTCCTCCGGCAGCATGATGTCTAACAGGATTAAGGATGGAATCCGCTCCTGCAGCCGCTCAAAGAGCGCTCTCCCGCTCTCGAACTCCTCCACCTCATAATTGCTGTTTTTTAACGCGTAACGCTCTATCTCGCGGATATTGATATCATCCTCCACAATAAAAACAGTTGCCATTTTTTCCTCCTCCTTTTTCACATGTAATAAGTAATTGCGGAACTCTTGGTTTTTTATGTCTGCTGCACAATAGAGACCTATCATCGCAGGGTACTTTGGAGCCGTCGGTACTTAGGCGCCGTATTTTGGCGCCTTATGTACCGCTACGAGCGACAAGTAGCAGACGCGTGCCCTGCGAGATATGGTCTGTGTTGTGCAGCAGACAAGAAAAAGCGAGAGTTTTGCGGTTGCCCGTGATATGCAAAAGGGTCGTTACACTAGCCCCTCTAGCACAACAACCCTTTTTTCTATAAATCGTATTTTTTCTTAAACTCTTTGAGCTGGAAATTGAACCGTTCAGCCTCCGCCTCGCCGAGCTGCTCCGTAAAACTGTGCTGCTCAATCTGCGTATCGCGGAGCTGAATCAGACAGACCGCGATGTTGGAGCAGTGGTCCGCGGCACGCTCATAATTCATCGCGATATCCGACAGGACAAGTCCTAACTCGATCGTACATTTTCCCTTGCGGAGACGTTTCATATGGTGTTTTTTCACGGTCTTGTTGATTCCGTCAATCACTTCCTCTAAAGGTTCGACCGTTCGTGCCAGTTCCTCGTCATCCTCAACAAACGCGTTGGTCGTTCTCTCGACGATGTCAGTGACAGCCGCCGCAAAAATGCCGAGCTCCTCCACCGCCTTCTTTGAAAATGCAGAGTCGCCTTTCTGCATCTGCTTTGCGCACTCCGTGATATTGACCGCATGGTCGGAAATTCGCTCAAAATCCGTAATGCAGTGCATCAGCGTCGTCACGCGCAGACTGTCCGCGTAGGAGAGATTCTCACTCGCAAGCCTCGTCAGATACGCGGTAATCTTGTCGTCGTAAGTATCCACAAGATTTTCCTTCTCCACGATTTTGTCAACCTCCGCCTCATCGTAGTGATTCATCACCTCGATTGCATCGAGAAAACTCTCCTTGGTAATCTGCGCCATCTGTGCAACGAGAGAGCGGCACTGCTCAATTGCAAAAGCAGGTCTGCTTAAGAAACGGTCGTCAAGGATACCAAAGACATCTTCTTTTGTCTCTTTTTCATCTTCCGACAACGGGAAGGTCAGATAACTCAATTTCACAAGTCCCTTTGAAAACGGAAGTAAAACTAAGGTTGTAAATATATTAAAAATACTGTGAATCAATGCGATTCCTGCGGCACCGACCACCTTATCCGCAAAAGTAAAGTGAATCAGTGCATTCCCCGCATAAAACAGCACCAGAAAGATTATGGTTCCAAGCAAATTGAAATACAGATGGATAAACGCGGTACGCTTTCCATTCTTATTTGCCCCCAGAGAAGAGAGCATGGATGTCACACACGTTCCGATGTTCTGTCCCATGATAATCGGAATGACGGAGCCGTATGTAAACGCACCTGTGACGGTCAATGCCTGCAAAATACCGACGGAAGCAGCGGAACTCTGGATAATCCCGGTCAGGAACGCCCCCGCCAAAATGCCGAGCAATGGATTATGGAACATCGTTAAGATGCTCGTGAACTCCGGAACATTCGCCAGCGGTTTGACCGCACCGCTCATCGTCTCCATTCCGGTCATCAAAATTGCAAAACCGAGCAGGCTCTCGCCGATGCATTTTTTCTTATCACTCTTTGCCACCATCAGAAGAATCACGCCGACAATCGCCAAAATCGGGGAAAAAGATGACGGCTTCAACATATTGATAAAAAAGTTGTCGCTCTCGATTCCGGTCAGACTCATCAGCCAGGAGGTGATTGTCGTTCCAATGTTCGCCCCCATAATGATGCCGACTGTCTGCGACAGTTTCATGATTCCTGAATTTACGAATCCAACAACCATAACCGTAGTTGCAGATGACGACTGAATGACCGCCGTCACCCCCGCGCCTAGTATTACTGCTTTAATCGGATTTGAAGTCAACTGCTCCAATACGCGCTCCAGCTTGCCGCCTGCCATCTTTTCCAGACCGGCGCCCATGACATTCATTCCGTAGAGGAACAACGCCAATCCGCCTACGAGCGTCAAAATCCCAAAAATATCCATTCTTTTGTCCATGCCTTTCTTTTATTCATCAACACACTTAAAATAAGTATACATTTCATTTATACCTCATTTTACCCATTTTTGCAATTGATGATAAATGGACAATGTTATGGGAATGTGAATTTTATGTAAAATCTATGTAAAATTCACTTATTTCTCTCTAATTTTGGGTATTTTGTCAATGCCATTTTGGGCTATTCTTCATGTTCTCCCGTAATGGAGTAGATGACCCACTCGGCAATGTTCGTCGCATGGTCGCCAATCCGCTCAAAATACTTTGCGACCATCAGCATATCCGTCGCCTGTTCCCCGTTTTTCACATTGACGTTGATCATCTCAATCAGAGACTTTTTAAATCGGACAAAAAGTTCATCCACGATGTCATCTCTTTTGATGACGTAACGCGCAAGCTCTAAATCCCGGTTGACGAAAGCATCCACGCTCTTTATAACCATATTTGTAGTCTCCTTTGCCATCTCCTTGATGAGCCCGATATCCATATCGTTTTTTTCATAGGATGAATCGGACATCAAAATCGTCATCTCGGAGATGTCCGCCGCGTGATCGCCAATCCGCTCCATATCCGTAATCATCTTGAGCGCCGCCGAGATCAGGCGGAGATCCCTTGCAACCGGCTGCTGCTGCAGGAGCAGCTTCATACAGAGATTTTCAATCTCCTTCTCCTGACGGTCAATCTCGTTGTCGAAGGCGATGGCGCGCTGCGCTTTCCCGACATCCTGCTTCACCAGCGCCGAGATTCCCATCTCGATCGCCTGCTCAATCAGACTCCCCATCTCGATCAATTCGTTATTTAATTCCTCTAACTGTCTGTCAAACTGATTTCTCATACCTGTTTCCTTTCCATCTGATAATGTGGCGCTCTCTCCTTATCCGAACCGCCCTGTGATGTAGTCCTCCGTCCTCTTGTCCTGCGGAACAGAAAAAATCTTGTCGGTGTTGCCGCTCTCAATCACCTCGCCGAGCAGGAAAAACACCGTCTTGTCGGAAATACGGACCGCCTGCTGCATGTTATGCGTCACCATGATGATTGTGTATTTTTTCTTCAGCTCAATCGCTAAGTCCTCTATCTTCGAGGTGGAGATCGGATCGAGCGCGGAGGTCGGCTCATCCATCAGAATGACCTCCGGCTCCACCGCGAGGGCGCGCGCGATGCAGAGACGCTGCTGCTGCCCGCCGGACATACCAAGCGCACTTTTTTTCAGGCGGTCCTTCACCTCATCCCAGA
>CAZBUW010000089.1:0-12638 GCA_964495195.1 uncultured Roseburia sp. | reverse complement strand
TCTACATCGTGGATACCGGAGATTCCATCCACTCTTTTTCCGATCTGAAGGGAAAAACAATCTATGCCACAGGACAGGGTGCGACACCGGAGTACTCCTTAAAATACCTGTTGCAGCAGAATGGTCTCGACCCGGAAAAAGATGTGACCATCGAGTTCAAATCGGAACCTACCGAGATTGTCTCCCTGATGGCCGCCTCCAGTTCGGACGTTGTCGCCATGCTTCCACAGCCGTTTGTGACGGTTGCCCAGACACAGTTGGAACGGCTGAACGTCGCCCTCGACTTAAATGCAGAGTGGAATGCCCTCGGGGACGGAAGCTCCCTCGTGACAGGCGTTCTCGTTGTCCGCAATGACTTCGCCGAAGAACATCCTGCGTTGGTGGAAGCCTTCTTAGACGAATACCGGGCATCCACGACTTTTGCAAACGAGAACGTCGAGGAAGTCTCTGCGATGATTGAATCACTCGATATCGTAAAGGCGGCTGTCGCAACAAAAGCCCTGCCACAGTGCAACATCACCTGCCTTGAGGGCGATGAGATGAAAGAATCCTTAAGCGGCTATCTGCAGGTGTTATTTGACCAGAATCCAACGAGCGTCGGCGGAGCACTTCCCGCTGATGATTTTTACTACGGAGCAGAATAAAAAATGAACGCATTTATTTTTCATAACAAAAACAAAAATGCACATTACTTAGAGAAAGCGGCAGCCATCACTGCCGCTCTTCTTGTATGGCAGATTTGCGCCATGTCTCTCAATCAGCGCATTCTGCTTGCATCCCCCATCGAAGTGGCAGGGGCTCTCTGCCATCTTGCCGCACAGCCGGATTTTTTGCAGACCATCCTCTTCTCCTTCTCTCGGATTGGACTCGGCTTTTTAATTGGATTTGTAGTTGGATGTCTTCTCGCCGCCGCCAGCGCGAAATTCCACTTTATAGAGATTCTGCTCTGGCCTTACATGGCGGTCATCAAGGCAACCCCGGTGGCGTCTTTCATCATACTCTGCCTCGTGTGGCTTTCCGCGAGAAACCTTTCCGTCTTCATCTGCTTTCTGATGGTGCTCCCCGTGGTCTACACGAACCTCCTGACGGGCATTCAAAGCAGAGACCCGCAGCTTCGGGAGATGGCAGCGCTCTATGGAATTCCTTTTATAAAGCGCACTCTCGCGGTGGAACTTCCGCAGTTGAAGCCCCATCTTCTCGCAGCCCTCGAGCTCTCCTTGGGTATGGCGTGGAAAGCGGGTGTCGCAGCCGAAGTCATCGGAACGCCGACGGGCTCCATCGGAAAAATGCTTTACAACGCCAAAATCTATCTGGCGACTCCGGAGCTATTCGCCTGGACCGTTGTCGTTGTCGTCATCAGTGTGTTATTTGAGAAAATTGTAGTTGGAATTGTGAAAGGATTCTTTCAAAGATTGGAGCATTTGTTATGGATATTCGGATAGAACATTTATCATTTGGCTATGGAGGCCATCAGATTTTCGATAATTTTAATCTGACGATTGCAGAAGGTGAAACACTCTGCCTTATGGGAGAGAGCGGATGCGGCAAGACGACGCTGCTCTCCCTTTTATCCGGGATAAAACTCCCCTCCGCCGGGACAATCACCGGGATGGAAGAGAAAAAATTCGGCATGGTCTTTCAGGAGAATCGCCTGTGTGAGGACTTTTCCGCGAAGGTCAATGTAAAAATCGCCTGCAGCCGGGAAAAAGAGGAAATTCTTCGCCATCTCGAGGCGGTCGGCTTAAAGGATGCCGCCGACAAAAAAGTCTCTGCGCTCTCCGGCGGCATGAAGCGCCGCGTCGCCATCGTGCGGGCAATCCTCTCCGACAGCGATATCCTTCTGATGGACGAACCGTTTAAGGGCTTAGACGAGGCAACCAAAGAGCAGGTCATCTCCTATATTCTAAAAGAAAAGAGGGGGCGGACACTGCTCGTCGTCACCCACGACGCCGGGGACGCCGAAGCGCTCGGCGGGCGCATTGCTGCGCTCACGCCTCCAGCATCTCCTGCTCGATAATCTGACCGCTCTTTAAAATTTCCTGTTTGAGGGGAGCAAGCTCCCCTGCATCTTTCGCCTCGAGTTTCTTTCTTGTGCTCTCCTCAAGTCTGATTCCGCCACCGGCTTCCAGCGCCCTCCGGAAATCTTCCACGCCCATCCTGTAGGGTTTTACCTTGGGAAATACCTTATGTTTTAAGAATTGAAAAATGCTGATCCCGCCGTAATCCATATCTCCCCAGTGCAAAAACTCGCAGTCATCCCCCACAAGTTCAGGGATTCCCTTTAGGAACCGGACTTCCTTCGGGGTGAAATAACCGTGGCAGAAAATGTAGAGTGTATCCGCGTGGTACTGCATATCCATGTAGTTCGCTTTGTTTTCAATTGTCATGATTCTTTTACAATCGGGAAGCAGTACAGGCACAGAGTGCTCCATCGTCTGCGCATTCAGAACCGTTCCGTAACGGCAGACGGAGGTGTCCACATGCAGTTCCCCGTCAATCTGATAGCAGAGCGCTCCCTTCCACTCCAAAATCTGTGCGTAGGAATGAATATTGTGCATGTCAAAAAGCTCATCTTTACTCATCCCATCCTCGTAGTAGGGGGAGTAGTTTTTTAGTATGGTAAAAATACGATCGCGGTACTCGTTGTGAAATCTCTTGGAGTTGCGCAGAACGCGGGCGCTGAAAACACGCTCCCAGACAAATTCGCTCTGGGCAGCCACCGCATTTAAACACTGAAAAAGCATCTCGTCCTCCGCCTCCTGCACGATTTTTCCCTTCGACAAACGTCTCAGCAAATC
Organism: uncultured Roseburia sp.; assembly: GCA_964495195.1. Lineage (GTDB taxonomy): Bacteria > Bacillota > Clostridia > Lachnospirales > Lachnospiraceae > Roseburia. The sequence goes on along the minus strand of CAZBUW010000089.1, from coordinate 9,840 downwards.
ATCGTAATATGCTCTCAGCCAGGCATTATCAGCTCCCGCATCACGCCATCTATTTATGCGCGTAGTCATTTCCTTCTGATGCGCTCTCGGGTCCGGGATTCCCTCCCGCTTGCAGAGTTCTTCTAAAATATCCACATCATAATGAATTTGTTGAATATCGGCACCCATATCACGCCAGTCAAATTTAATTTTCTCCTTGAGCAGCGGATCCTGTTCCATCTCTTTTGCCTGCACAATCAATGAGCGCAGACCGCCGACGGCATCGATGAGACTGCTGTCCACGGTCGGATGTTTCTGCCCGGTCAGCGTTCCCGCGCGGTAGCCATCTGTGTTTGTCTCATCAACCAGCCACCTCGCGAGCGATTTCGCCATCCTCTTCTTCATCTTTGTCCACTCCCTCTAACATCTTCAAATATTGCCCTTTGTCAATATGAATCATAGAAATATGGTTGTTCGCCCTGCGGAATGCGTAGACGCAGTCCACATTCTGAATCAGCGACTGCAGACGCTCATCCGGCACACAGACGACAAGCTGAAGCCCGAGCTGGCGCGCATAGTGCAGACAGACCTCGCTTCGCTCCTTGTCCATCTTGGAAAAGGCTTCGTCTAACATGACGAGACGAATCTTGGAGTCACGGTTGCTCTGCTGCATATAGAGCATTGCAAAACCGGCGAGAAGCGCGACGTATTTCGGATTCTGCCCCTCGCCGCCGGAGTCGCGTCCCGCCATGTCGTCCACATAATTTTTGCGGATATTTCCATCGGCGTCCGTTGCCTGTTCATACATGCTGAATTTTAAATAGGTACGATAGTCTGCATATTTTTCCATCTCTCGGCGATGCTTATCGTTCGTCGTGGAATCCGCGTCTTTCGGCGGCATGAACTTGTCGGTGAGGCGCTTAATCTGTGCTTCGTACTTCTGGTAAAACGCATCCTCCCCGAAGCTGATCTGACCGTCGACATCCTTATCGAGCACCTTCATGTCCAATTCCTCCGCAGTCAGCATATCGTAGAACTGTCTGTTCTCGTCGTCCGTCGGGAGAATGTCAATCTGATAGATACTGTCGGAAAAGGAGATGCGCGACAGCATGGCATTGATCTCGCGGCGGTGGCGCTTCGCACCCTTGATTTCACTATGAATTGTGGCAATCACGTTCTCGCGGAGCATCCGGTAGACGAGCTGATACTGCTTGTTGAACTCCTCCATGTAGGCGGGCTCATAATTGTTGCGACAATTGTCGAGCAGTTCGTCATATACACGGTTGTCGCGCTCGATTCCACTGAAGTCGAAGGACGGATACGCTTTGATAAAATGCATTCTGGCATTTCCTCTCGCCTGCTCTTCCTCCTCCTCCGTCCTGCGCAGCCTCTCCGCCTGTTCCTGCTTCTCACGGCGGAGGGAGGCGGCTTTTCCGGCACCGATCTTTTCAATGACTTCCGCCTTAATCTCCTCGCTCGGGACAAATCCCTGCTGCAGTTCCTCCAAGGTCTGTCTGCGCTCCCTGACGTCTGTCTCCCGCTTTCCGATGTCCTTCGATTTTTCTATCAACTGCTTTTGCATATAGTTATCTTTGACCTCGATTCCCTCAATCCGGGCTCGAAGGATTTTCTCCTGTTCGCGCAGTTCTGCCACATAGGTTCCCTGCTCTAACTGTTCAAGCTCCCGCTCTAAGGCCTGTGCCTTTCTGTCGAACTTCTTTAAATTCGAAGCTGCAGCCGACAGGCGCGTCAGTTTTTCAAACGAATAGTTGTTCAGTTTTTCAAAATCGTTGACCGGACTCAGCAGATTAATCTCCTGTCTTTTCGCAATCAGCTCTTCGCTCAGCGCCAACACAGTCTCCTCCAGCTCGCGAATCTGCCTCTGGGAAATCTTCCTGCCGATGGTCTGGTAGCGGTAGTCCTTTTCGCGCAGATGACGAAACATGTAGTTGCTGTAGGAATAGCAGTCCTTTGTAACGCCGTCCCTGACCTCGTTGAGTTCCTCGACCGAATCGCATTTTACAATGTGTCCTAAGAAGCGCTTCAGACACAAATCGACATAAGGCTCATCCGTCTCAACCGACTCGTAGAGCGTGTTCTCCTGCGCCTTCGGGTCGTCGCGCTTTATGGCAGCCGTGTTGATTAAATCGACCGACTCATACTCGCGTTTTTTCATCTCACGGAAAATCTTAGCGGCGTCGAGCGCAAACTGCGGCTCCACCACGAGGCCGAATTTGATGCGACCGAGGCGTCCTTCGACGGCATTGCGCCACTCCTCGTCTGTGATGTCAAAAAGATCTGCAAGGACATTGACATGGATGGTTCTGCCGTAGCGGTCGGAGAGTTTTTCCTGCAAAATCCGCTTTACCTCCCTGACCTCCTTCGAGTAATGCTTCTTATCGCTCTTTAAGTCTTCCAGGACTTCATTTTTCTCGCGGTACTCCCGCTCTATCTCCCGGTGCTGTGCTTTTAAATCCTCAAGTTCCCCTGTGATATCGTCGAAGGTATCACGCAGACCGCGCTTTAACTTTTCGACGGTCTCCTCCGTGAGTTCCTCCCTGTCAAAGGTATCTAAGATATTGTAGATTGGATTACTAATATAGTCAGAAATCCCCTCCGCATCAATCCACCTTTTTAAGCGGGCATTGAGCTCTCTCCAGTCCGCCTCCTCGTTTTGACACATGCGGATGGTCTCCTGCAGTTGTCTTAACTGTTCCCTCTTTTTCTCGAAATCGGTGGAGAGAAGCTCTGCCTGCACCTTCGAGAGGTTTTCCCGCTGCTCCTTTAAGATAGTCTTTGTCGCCTCGGCATTCGCCTCAATCTCCTCCACCTCTTTCTGAAGCTTTTCAAGTTCTCCCTCGCGAACTTCAAGTTGAACCCTCTTATCCTCAATCTCAAGTACGCGCAGAAAGGCTTCGTTTCTCAACTGCTCCGTGCGGGCGTTCATCAACGCCCTGTCATGCGTCTGAATCTCGTCTAAAAGCTCAATCTGGTTCTCTAAAATCTCGACATGCTCCTTAATCTCCCGGTAGGCGGCAAGTTGCTCGCTGATGGCGGAGATGGTATTTTCCCCGCTCTTTGGAAACATGTAATCCTTGATGAACTGTCCCGTTCCATTCGCCATCTTTAAGGCGATGGCGCTCTTTTCCATGGTCTTGAAGCGCTGCGCATCGACATAGCCGTAGATGACGTCGTTCACGGTATTGATGTACGCCTCGCGGGACGGATAGATGCGGTTGACGTTGGCGCGCCCCGCTTTCTCCCCCTGCATACCTCTGTCTCCAACGAGTTTACGGATGCGCGCTGCAGAGTATGGTATATTCTCCTCCGTCAGGTACTCGTCCTCCGGGAATCGCCCCGTGTGGCTGAAAAAATGATATTTTTTCAGGTCGAGGTCCGCCTTCCCCACCTCAAAGACCACACCGATACAGGTGTAGCTGTCGGTTCCGGTGTCCTTAATCTCCAACGCGAGGTGTGCATAAAAATCCTGATTTTCACGGTTTGCGGAACCATCTTTTTGCTCCCCCTTTAGATAGCTTAAAATGCTTCGCTTATTCTTGGTGTCATCCGCCGCTTTATTTAAAAAGTCGCTCGCCACACTGCCGTAGAGCACGACCTGCATCGCGTCCATGACGGTGGATTTTCCGGAACCGCTCTTTCCGCTGAACAGGTTGACGAACTCGTTAAAATAAATAATCTGGTGATCAATGCCGCCCCAGTTATTGAGCAGCATTCTCGTGAATATCTTCTTCGCTTGTCTCATCGAATGCAGCCTCCTCTCTGTATGCCTCAAGCAGCTCGTTTAGCATGGCAGAGCTGCAGTATAAGTTGATTGTACTATAAATGTAAATTGGTGTCCTGTCCTCCACATCGCGGAGTGCACCGGGATACTCAATAATCTGGTGCTTTTTCATGATGCGGAGCGCCTCGTTCCACTCGGCATCGGTGAGTCTCTGATTCAAAAGATTCGTATTCTTTCCGTACTCACGCAGTTCCTCTAGCGAGGTGACGGTGGCGGAAAGCCCCCGTCCCATAATCTTGTCGCGGTAAATCATTTTTATCAAAAGTACGATTATTGTAGTTGTTTTTGAGAGTTGTTCTGTCTCCACACCCTCCCCGATCAAGCGGAAGATATGCTCTGCGGCATCGTGCACAAGCTCACATCCCATGATGCCTAAATACATTTCGATAAACGGCCTGTGGCGCACACAGATTTCGTATTGTTCATTGTCGCTCGGCGCTAACGTGACGGGGTCGTAGCGCTCCTGCAGAATGCAGGTCTGGCGGAAGAGCGCCGCGATGGTCTTTTTCAACTTTTCTGCTTCCGATACGGATAGTGTCTCTAAATAATTCTCCAAAGTGAAAATTTTCCTTTCTTCTTATATTAAGATTCGGTATCAAAAGGTGTTAATCCAAGTTGTGCAATAGGACAGTTCAAATTTTCATCAGCACCTTTTGGCATCCTAATCCCCCTGTTTAAAAGTAAAACCGGAGTAGGTGTAGCCTGTCTCTGTCGTAAATTCACCGGTGATATCGATGGACAAATCTCTGTCGTAGACCTCGGTGGCCTCCTGCCAGACGAAGAGCAGTTTTTCTAAGTCCTCGACGGAGGTTACAGTGTGTTCGGACACGCGGAAAACGCCGTCCTTTTCATTCCGGCGGCGGAAGTCGGCAATCTCGCCGCGGGTGTAGAGCGGTCGGACGACAAAATCCTGTAACTCGCCGGATGATGTCTCTGCGCGGTTGACGGACTGCGGGGCAAATTCTTTTTTTGCCATATCGCGCGGGCGCGAAAAACTGCGCTCCTTGACGATGTGTGGACTTCTGGTAAAACCGAAACGCATCGACATCTGCTCTAAGATCTCGTCCTTTTGGTCCGAGACATTCAAGAGCTGCACCAGCGCTTTTGCACGGTCCTCCTCGACATCCCCCTCCACCAGAATATAGCGGATGCGGGCTGCGGCGCGCTTCGCGAACGTTCGCTTCTGATCGATTAATTTGTTGTAGCGGCGCTCGATTCCGTCAAATTCGCGGTTGATGCGAAACAGAATCTCCATCGCCTCCTCACAGGCCGCGATGGCGCGCTCATTGCGCACCCATGGAACGGTATCCCGGGACAGAGTCCCGCGCTTTGCCTCATACTCCTGCTTGCGCGCCTCGTTTTCGGCGAGGTTTTCCTCGATGAGTTCTTTTACCTCCTCCTTGTATCGGTAAAAACTGTCTGTCGTTGTGAGAATCGCATATTTTTGGCTGTCGCTGTTGTTGATTTCATTGACTAAAACTTCCTGAATTCCGATAAATGTACGCTGCTTTGAGAGTTCCTCAAAATATCCCCGGATTCCCTCCTGCATGTTCGATAACATTTGAAGAAGTGTTTTAGATGTCTGTAAGGCACTTTTTAAAATCTCGTTGTCTTTCTCTTTCGCTGAATGATAAGTAAACAGATGACTGTATACCGACAGCAGGCTCTCGCGCTCCATACTGCTGTTGTCGCTGTAGAGCCGCTGGAAAAGATCCACGAACAACTGACTGTAATCGGGGAAGGAGACCACATAGCTGTTGAGCGTCTCGTCGTAATCCCGCCTGAGCCAGCCCCAGCTCTCGAGGTTGCCCAGAAAAATGGAAGCCATGTTCGACCTGGTGATGAGCTTTCCCTCCTCCTCGTACTGCTCCTCGCTCCAGTCCACCGTGAAGGAGGAGATTTTTTCATTGATGATGTCCTGACACTCCTCCTCGGTCAGCCCCAACAGAGAGTAGGACTGACTCGATTCCTCGTAGAGCGTCATCAGGGATATCTCATAATACTCCCTGTATTTACTGTTGAACAGCTTGTAAAAATCTTTTGGTATTCTGCTGTTAATGTTCATTGTATTCTCCAAATTTCTAGTCTTTCAAGACGACATTCGCTATCGTTCCAATCGAGATGAAGTGCTGTAACAGTGCGTGCAGATCGCTTCCTTCCTCCGCCGATGTGATTGCTCTGCCGTGAAGTTCTAACAGCTCGCTTCCATCCTCCTGCTGCTCGGCTGCATAGTCGTCCAGAAAATACTGCGTCCTCGCCAATGTTCTGTCCCATAAAATCCCCTGACATTCAGACAGCGCGCAGCCCGGGAAGTTCACATTCCAGATTCTCCCTGCTCCGGCGTGTCTTTTCAACAGAGTCTCTGCGATTTCTAAAAGGTGTTCGTCGACAACGTCATAGATGCCGTTCGCCTCCACGGAAAAAGCGATTGCGGGAATCCCCTTCTGCAACGCCTCCATCGCAGCCGCCACCGTGCCGGAATAAGCAACTTCAAATCCCGCATTGATCCCGTTGTTGATGCCGGAAAAGACGACGTCCGGCCGCTCCTTCATCAGATATTCGACCGCCACCTTAATGCAGTCTGCCGGCGTTCCGTCGAGGCTGTACGCCAACACCCCCTCCACCGGAAAATCCGGCGCTGCCGCAAGCCTCACCTTGCCTGCCACTGTAATTCTCTGCGACATGGCGCTGCACTGTCCCTCTGGTGCCACAACCCAGACTTCTCCTAATCTCTTCGCCGCCCCGGCGAGCTTTTGTATCCCGATGGCTCCGATGCCATCATCGTTTGTAATCAATATTTTCATTTTATTTCCTACCTTTGCTCTGTCTATTGTAACAACTTTTTCGGATAGGTACAACCTATTTTCTCCATTCCGAAAAAACTACTTCTCATGCAAAAAAAAATATGCTATTCTAAAAATAAGATGTTGGGATCAAAAGGGGTTAATGAAAATTGGAATTGTCATATTGCGACAAACACAACTTGTATTAACCCCTTTTGACCCCAACATCCAAAACAAAAAATTTTAATCTGGGACGGAGGTACAGTATGGATGAAATTTTAACAAGAAAAAACAGGACTAATCTGCTCAAAGACGCAGCCCAGCTGCTCGGTGTCGCACTATACGCATTATCACTGAATCTGCTTATCATGCCTCTCAATTTATTCAGTGCTAACCTCGCCGGTGTCGCACAGGTTCTAAACGACGTCGTACACCTCGCCATCGGTGCAAACAGTGTAAACTATACCGGTACAATTTTATACCTGTTTAACATTCCACTGTTTGTTTTGTCCTTCCGCAAACTCGGAAAAGCTTTTACCATAAAATCGATTATAGCTTCCACCTTCATGTCGGTTCTCATTCAGTTTATTCCGATTCCGACCACACCGATCATTGAGGACCGCCTGACCGCCTGTATCTTAGCCGGAGTCATCGCCGGATTCGGCAGCGGCCTGACCTTGAGAAACGGTGGTTCCGCCGGAGGTTCCGACATCTTAGGTCTGTATTTCACCCAGAAGTTTGAGGACTTCAGCGTCGGAAAACTGCAGAACATCATCAGCGCGGCTGTCTATGTGTACTGTCTGTTCCGCTTTGATATCGAGACCGTTGTCTACTCGGCAATCTATCTGCTCGTGATGTCCTTCATGCTCGACCGCACACACACGCAGAACGTAAAGACAAGTGTAATTATATTCACCAAAAACCAGAACGTACAGGACTGTATCCTGCACGACTTAAACCGCGGCGCGACCTGCTGGATGGGACACGGCTGTTACAACCAGACTGAGACTTACATCTTCATGACCGTTCTCAGCAAATACGAGATTCCAAAACTCAAAGAACTCGTCCACGCGGCGGACCCGGACGCTTTTATCACATGGAACGACAACATCGATGTCGATGGAAACTATATCGTGCGGCTGTGACCCGCGGATTCCTGCGATAACGTTATATCCAAAGGCAGCAAAATGCTCATGCGGCTTCACACTGCATGAGCATTTTTTTATTTTTGGGGTCTGATTGGATGGCGCACCACTGTTTTTCGTTTGTCTTCCGCTGTGCGCCGCGGATCGCTCAGATAGATTTCATGATGAAATCGCTCTTCTGAAATGTCAATCTCATATCCACATTCCCGCGCCATCTCTTCCATCGCCCCGATTGTTGCGGGCTCGTCGTCGTAGGAGCCGATGTGCATACATTGGACACACAGAGCCTCCTCGTAGGTAAAAAACTCCACCTTGGAATAATCAGTCTGTTTTTTCCGCTCCGCTTCTGCGACCGCCCATTCAAAATCCTCTTTTTTCACAAAATCCGGCAGTCTTATCATGGAGATCCACTGAAAGTCCTCCTTGTGGGCATAGTCAATCCCTTCCACATTTTTCTGCCACCAGAGTCCCTCTAACGGCGGTACGACATAAGAAAAATAGCCGTCAATCTTATGGCTCCCCTTATCACTCATTTTAATCGTGAATGCAATTCCATACAAAAGCTCTATCGCCCGCTTGTATTCGCCGCCCTCCACGTTTGGATCACCCTGCCCGCGGACTGCGATATAGTTCATCCTCGGCACAGTCACGATCGTCGGCTTCTTTGGCGGCATATAGTACTCTTTGTATTCCTTTTTGTAGTCAAATGGCATGCTATGATTCCTCCAATATCTCCTGTTGTTTTTTCTTACTGAATCCCTTTAAGACCAATTGATAGGATTTGTCTAACAAATCCATCAGCAGTTCGTCCGGCACCGCTCCGTCCGGTCTTATGGAATTCCAATGCACTTTGTTCATATAGTATCCGGGCAAAATATCTTCGTACTGTTCTCTTAGAAATTCCCCCTCTGCCGGATCTAGTTTCAGCGTGATGTAATAGGGTTTGTCTTGATCGTCTAAGCAGATTGCCGCAAACATTTTATCTCCGATTTGATACCGAATCCAGTTCCACTCCTCTTTGAAATCTTTTGAGACTCCCTTTTTTGCCAAAAGGAATTCGTCTATCCAACCATATCTCATACTGTTACCGACCTCCTGTCAAGTGTCTTCTTTTCTATGTTACCATATCAGCAGGACATCTGTATGTCCTATTTGCAGCCTTCCATCTTCCCGCTCTGTAAAACAGTCCCCTCCAAACTCCTCCAGCAAACGCCATTTGCATTCCGGTGCAAATACCGCCTTGACCTGCAGCCTGTTCGGGAAAACCTTCTCTGTTGTCAAATCCGGCAGAGGAACTTTTCGCTTCTCGAATTTTTTCCCCACATAGTGCAGATTGATCATCCGATTCAGCTTAAACAACCGGAAATCGCATCTCTGTCTGCACCAGCCCCACACATACCAGCTTGATCATTGGAATACCAGATGATACGGCTCTATCTCCCGCTCACTCTCCCCTTTGGTGAAAAATAGGTAAATGCAAGCAACTCCTGCTGCTCTATGGCATTATGAAACATCTCAATTTGGGGTGCCAAAGAGCCTTTGTACCAGGAAGAAAGGTCTATTAGAATGTGCTGATCTCCTGCTATCACCCCCGACGCTCCAACGGACAATTTTTCCATGAGCTGTGCGTAACGGTTGGTTCCGCTGACACTGTCGAGACTTCTCAGCCCTGCGAAAATCGCCTGCAAGTCGGCGGACGTTAAAAGGGTTCGGTCAATTTTCATAGCTGCCTCTCATTTTCCGGTTATTCTTTCAACAAATTTTCACCAACACCTTTTATTGCTCTCACGATTCTATGATTTTACTAATTGCTCCGCCATATCTGCCACTTGAAAGCCCTTATGTAAGAGGAATTGTCTCCTTTTTTTGTTACAGGATAACACCCAAAACACGATAGGTGTGTGTCATGTTTTAAGTATAACATGGAATTTTGCTGTTCGCCACAGCTTCTAAATTCACTCCAGATTTTTCTTCACTGCAAAAAGAAAATGATTCGTCTTTCCTAGTGTACTGTATCATTCACTTTCAGGCAAATAGCGCAGGATGCATTTTCAGTCTGCAAGGCGGAGGAATGAGGCGTAGCGGTGTCAGTTTACTAAAGTAAACGTCGATTGACGACAACGCAGTAGAT
>CAZBUW010000088.1:0-12736 GCA_964495195.1 uncultured Roseburia sp. | reverse complement strand
CAGCGATTTTTCCACAATCTCGTCGAGTTTTGCCCGGGAGCGGATTCCGTGCGTCCGGGGACCGTAGGCGATGTTGTCATAAATGCTCATCGGAAACGGATTCGGTTTCTGGAATACCATGCCCACGCGCTTGCGCAACAGATTGACGTCCATGCCGTTGTAAATATTTTCTCCGTCCAAAAGGACTTCCCCCGTGATCCGGCAACCTTCCACCAGATCGTTCATGCGGTTTAAACTTTTTAAAAACGTGGATTTTCCGCAGCCGGACGGCCCGATAAAAGCGGTGATTTCGTTCGCGCCAATCTCCATATTGATATTTTTCAGGGCGTGAAAATCGCCGTAATACAAATCCAGATTACTGATCTTAAATTTCTCTTTCACTCTATTCTCTCCTGTTCCTATGACTTTTTCGCTTCAAATCTCTTTGCCAAAAAGGAAGATAATGCGTTGATGCCAAGTACCATCACCAGCAGGACAACTGCGGTGGCGAACGCTTCGTTCGTGTGCATCCCCTCCTGCGAGAGATTGTACATATGAACCGCGAGCGTTCTGCCGGAATCTGTGATTCCCGCGATATTTGTCACCGTTCCCGCTGTGTAGATGAGCGCCGCCGTCTCCCCGACGATTCGCCCGATTGCTAAAATGACGCCCGATAAAATACCCGGCATCGCCGACGGGAGCACAATCTTAAAGATGGTGCGAAGCTTCCCTGCCCCTAAGCCAAAACTTCCCTCGCGGAACGAATCCGGCACACATAGGAGCGCTTCCTCCGTCGTCCGCATGATGACCGGAAGCACCATAATCGCCAGGGTTGCTGCACCCGCAAGTATGGATATTCCCCATTTTAAATAGGTCACAAAAAACAGCATACCGAACAATCCGTAAATGATGGACGGTATTCCCGACAGCGTCTCCGCCGTGATGCGAACGATTCCCACGACCTTGTTTCCCTTTTTCGCGTACTCCACCAGATAGATGGCCGCCCCCACGCCAAACGGCACGGAAAAAAGCAGGGACAGCGCCGTCATAAACAGCGTGTTGATAATCGCCGGCATCATCGAGACATTGTCCGACGTGTATTTCCATGCAAAAAGCTCCGGGCTTAAGTACCGCACGCCCTTCACTAAGATATAGGCGACTAAGCAGACGAGAATCCCCACCGTCAAAAGTGCCGCTAAAAGTACGAGCAGCAACAGCACAAGGGAGCCCGGGTGCCTCAGATATGCTTTTATCCTGTCTTTCATGCTCTGCTGGTTGATTCCTTTTTTCATCTCTCTCCCCCTTCTATGCTTCCCGCCTGCCGCGGCGTTTTATCAGAGAAAATGTCACGTTGATCAACAGAATAAATGCAAACAGCACAACTCCCGTCGCAATCAGCGCCTCCCTGTGCAGTCCCGACGCATATCCCATCTCCAACACGATGTTTGTAGTCAGAGTGCGGACCCCGCGGAAGATGGTGGACGGAACACGCGCCTGATTTCCGACGACCAGCATGACCGCCATGGTCTCTCCGATTGCCCTGCCGATTCCGAGAATGACCGACGCTGTGATGCCTGATTTTGCCGCCGGCACGACCACGGTAAACACACTTCTCTCGTGTGTTGCCCCCAGCGCGAGCGCTCCCTCGTAATAACTCTCCTCCACAGCGCGGATTGCGGATTCCGATACGCCTATGATTGTAGGTAAAATCATGATACCGAGCAGCACCGACGCCGTGAGAATACTCTTTCCATCTCCCTTAAAATGTTCCCGGACGAACGGCACAAGCACCATCAGCCCGAAAAATCCGTAGACGATGGACGGAATTCCCGCCAGAAGATCCACGATCGGCTTTAATATTTTATATAGTTTCTCCGGGCAGAAGCGCGCCATAAATATGGACATAAAAATGCCGGTCGGCACTCCGATAATGAGCGCTCCCGCCGTCACATAGATGCTCCCGAGAATCATTGGAAAAATGCCATACAAATCGTTGCCTGGCTTCCACTTTGTCCCGGACAAAAAATCCCAGACGCCGATTTTAACAATCGCCGGGATTCCACTCCGAAACATGAAGACACAGATTAATGCGACCGCGACGATCGATACGACCGCGGTCAGCAAAAAAACGGATTCCATCAATTTTTCTTTTTTCTTATTTGGGATCATACTTCTCTCCAATCCTAATTTCCGTCTCTGCGCGGCGAAGCGGAGCACTGTGTGCTCCGGTTCCGCTCTTTTTACTGCACTTCTTCCCATGATGTAATCTCACCGACATAGATGCCTTTTACCAGATCGGATGACATATCCTCAACCGGGTTGTTGTTGTTTACGATGACTGCAATTCCGTCTAATGCAATCTTTGTCGCTGTGAGCTCTGACTCTTCCTCTTTCAGTTCACGGGATGCCATTCCAATGTCGTAAGTTCCGTCCATTGTGGAGGTCATTCCTGTGGTGGAATCGGATGTCTGCAATTCGATTTCAGCGCCTGCGTTGATTGCCTGATATGCCTCAATCAACTTCTGCATAACCGGAGATACAGAAGAGGAACCGCCAACTACAATCTTTCCTTCCGCTCCATTCGATTCAAATGCCGCTGCGCCGTCGGCTGCTGCAATGTAACCGTTCTCCTCGATGACTGCCTGACCTTCTGCGCTCATGATGTAGTTGATAAAATCCTGTGCCACTTCGCTTACTTCCTCGCCTGTCGCGATGTTGAATGGTCTTGATACGGCATAGCTTCCGTTTTTGATGTTCTCCACGCTTGCCTCTGCGCCGTCAATCTTAACCGCTTTTACTGTGTCGTCTAAGGAACCGAGCGATACATAACCGATTGCGTATTCATCGCCAGCCACGGTTGTGAGCATCGCCGCCGTGTTGTTTGTCACGCTCGCCTCCTCCGTCGTGTTATCGACTTTCTCTCCGGCCTCATTCTTCTCCTCCACTCCGAAAAGCTCGATGAACGCGCCTCTTGTCCCGGAGCCGTCCTCTCTCGTGTTCACATTGATATACTCGCTGTAGTCAAAATCCGATGCGTCCGCGCTCTGGTCATCGCCCGCTTCACTCTCCGCCGCGCCATTCTCCGCTTCATTCTGTACGGCTGCATCGTTTGCTGCCTCTCCACTTGCGGAACCACATCCCGCCAACATTCCTACTGTCAATATTCCTGTCACTAACATACACATTAATTTTTTCATATAATCCTCCTACTACTTCTGCTTGTTTTGTCTCTCTGTCTTGATGACAGTTATTAGGATACAGAGCCTTCGTAAAATCTGAGGTCATCCGTTTGTAAAATATGTGTAAAAGTTCAGCCATAGTCAACCCGATAGACGAATCATGCTCGCATGAATTCGTCTATCGGGTTGACTATGAGCGGAGCGCCTGTTTATGAGCAAAGTTGTGTGCTGTATCATTCACTTTCAGACAAATAGCGAAGGATGTATTTTCAATCTACAAGGCGGAGGAATGAGGCGTAGCGTGACTACGCCGATTGACGACAACGCAGTAGATGAAAATTCAGGCAAGCTAGTTGGCGAAATGTGAATGAGACAGCGCACTAGCTGCGCAGCAGCGGGAAAGCGCCGAAGGCGCCTTTGCGAATGGCGCGAGCTGAACTTTTACACTGCGATATAATAGACGAATCATGCTCGCATGAATTCGGCTGTCCTTGTGACTATGAGCGGAGCGCCCGTTTATGAGCAAAGTTGTGTGCTGTATCATTCACTTTCAGACAAATAGCGAAGGATGTATTTTCAATCTACAAGGCGGAGGAATGAGGCGTAGCGTGACTACGCCGATTGACGACAACGCAGTAGATGAAAATTCAGGCAAGCTAGTTGGCGAAATGTGAATGAGGCAGCGCACTAGCTGCGCAGCTGCGGGAGAGCGCCGGAGGCGCCTTTGCGAATGGCGCGGGCTGAACTTTTACATCGCAATAGAATTTGCAAATGGCGCGGACAGTCTCGAAAATGGTGAAGATATGAAGACGATTGTGAGAAAAACATATTTGGAAAGAATCAAATCCTGAAAGATATATTGAAATTCAGATGTTCCCATTTAGTTATAAGGAGTATTGTGAGTATTCTCCCCTGTTACAGATAAAGGTTGCCTATCCATAGATGATTATTGCAAGAACGAGACATCCGAAATACACATATGAGGGAATTGAGGTGTATAATATAGCTGATTGGCAGCTAAATATTGTCTAAAAAAACGGCACATCCAAAACGAATGTGCCATTTTTTTATATTATTTATGCTTGTAGTCTTATATTAGAAGGTTCTCTCCACCTGATAGTCCTCATAAGTCGGCGCCTGAAGCGCATTCCCGCTCATATCCTCCGTGGAGTAGGACTGCACTGTCACCGTATATTCGCTCGTTCCCTCGACGTAGGTAGTTCCATCTGTCCCGACAATCGTGACAGTCTTTCCATCCTCATCCACAATCGTTCCGGCGCAATAGAGCGCGTCAATCTCAGAGTCTTCCGTCACAACCCAGGTAGAGTCTGCGCTGATATAGACGTTACAGTAACCGTCGCCGCCGTTTCCGGCATAGGTCTCATCATCCACAAAGCACCCCGTCAACGTGCTTGCATTTGTCATATAAAAATCGAGTGTACTGATGCTGTCGTAGATAATCTTTCCCTGCATCTGCTGGTTATCACCGGTAAAAATGCACTGTGCACCGTTCTCCCCTGCGGTTCCCCAGCCTCTCTCATTCGTATTTCCGGTCACCTGCAAAAAGAAATCATCATCCTCAGAATAATTAATCTCTACATCCGATAAGAAAAAACTGCTTTCCGTGTTCGTTGTATAGAACAGACCGCCATTTTGCGAGGTCAGCGTTCCGCCTGTCATATCGAACTCACTGTTTCCAACCTCCGAATCCCCGGACATACTCTGATACAAAATGACCGTCCATGTGTTGTCATTCTGACTGCTGTCCGGCATGTTTCCGGTGAGATTACAGTCAAATAGACGCAGCGTGTTCAGACCTTCGATGCAGATTGCCTCGGAGCCTGTCGCATTAAGTTCGGCATCGTTTACCGTAATGTCCGCCGTACAGTAAATTGCAGGAGAACCGACACCGTTTGACGTGTAAGTTCCACCGTCTACGACCATTGTTCCACCGCCCCGGTCACTTCGGATTGCCGCGGAGGATTCCCCGTTCGTCTCAACCGTGAGATCCCACGCGTATAAGGTTCCACCGCCTGCCGCATGAATCCCGCCCGAGGTATCCTGCTCTGTCGTGATGGTGCTGTCCGCCACATACGTCACGCCATCCCCGTAGGAAAAAACACCGGCTCCTCCTGCTGCATCTGTCGTAATCTCGCTATCGCTTATATATGTAGATCCATTTGTCGTAAGAACCGCCGCGCCGACTCCATAAAAACTCGCATTGTCTCCGCCGGTGCTGTCGTCAGAAGTCCTGTCGACGGTCAACCCGCTCAATGTCGCTGTCGCGCCGTCGGACACCAGAATTGCACTCTCATCCGTCCCGGTCGACGACACGCTCTCACCCTCTAATGTGGTATCTTCTGTAATCTCATTTACAGCGGTGTAGGTGATTTCTGCACTCTGGGTGCTTCCGCCCGGAGCGCCGCCCGCCATCTCGCCATCTCCTCCCTCTCCGGAGGACGCTTCATACTCCGTCACATCCAGAATAGAAATATTCGATATTTCACCATTTTCATCGATTTCCACCTCGAGGATTGTTCCCTCGGAAATGTCATCAAGACTTGTGTCTCCTAAGACCGTCGTGTCATTGACCGTGATAGAGATTGTCGTCTCAGATGCAATAAATACAGAGCCGTCTCCTTCCTGCTTCTCCGCCTCATCGCTTGCTTCTGCATTGTCGCCTGCCGATGCCTCATCGCTTGCCGACGCTTCATCCGGCTTCTCCGCTTCGTCTCCTGCTTCTGCATTGTCGCCTGCCGATGCCTCATCGCCTGCCGACGCTTCATCCGGCTTCTCCGGCTTCTCTGCCTCATCGCTTGCTTCTGCCTCATCGCTTGCCGATGCTTCATCCGGCTTCTCCGGCTTCTCCGCCTCATCGCCTGCTTCTGCCTCGTCGCTGGCTGCCGCCTCATCCGGCTTCTCCTGGCTGTCTCCGCCCGGCATCTCAGGCGGCGTTCCCTGACCGGAAGCACCGCCCATTCCGGCGCCTCCTCCGCTCATACCGAGCCCCTCCGCGACACTGCCGAGCGTCAATGTAATGGTGTCGTCCTCAACACTCTCCACGCTTCCAACTATATTTGTCTCTTTTAATGTAATACTTCCCGTTTCCTTTGCGGTCTCACATGCCGCAAGGTTTAAACTCGCCGACGTTACTGCAATTGCAAGTAACCCCGCCATCACTCTGTTCTTCATAAAAATAACCTATCCTTTCCGATACTGCGCCCGGAGAATCTCCCGAACTCCACATGTATCTTACAAGGATAGGTTATTCGTATTATGTGACAGTTTTTTGACGGCTGGAAGATTTTTAAATGAAGAAAACACTCACCCCGGAGAGCACCGCAAGACACACTGCGTTTGCCGCCGTAGACCACAGCAGATAGCGCCCCTTCTTCCCTTCTGCATGGTTGACATAAATCTTGTAGGAGATGAGGCTTGCCATCGAGGCAATCAGGGTTCCAAGTCCCCCGAGATTTACGCCTACCAAAAGTGCCCTGAGATCCCGCGCAAATCCCGACAACAGAAGCGCCGCCGGTACATTGCTGATACACTGGCTCGCGATAATGCCCGTCAAAACTTCCCGTCCCGCCACGAGCTGCTCTAAGCTTTCGCGCACCGCCGGAAGCCTCCCCATATTTCCGGTAAAAATAAAAAACCCGATAAAGGTGAGCAGCAGACAGTAATCCACCTTGCCGAGTACGCTGCGGTCTAAGAAAAACGTCCCGATAAGAGTGACAAGCAGCGCAATCCAATAGGGAATCACCCTCGCCACAACCAGAAGACACAGCACAAAGAAGAAGAGATATGCCACATTCTTTTTGCCGATGTCAGCGCTTTCCTGTTCCATCGTCTCCCCCGCAGGCTCCTCCTTCTCCGCCGTTTCCATCGCCTCCCCCGCAAGCTCCTCCTTTTTTCTGGTAAAAAAGACCGCCGCAAGAAACAGTATCCCGCCCGCAAGAAGCGTGTACGGCAGCATCACTCCGAGAAATTCTGCTAGTTCCATCCCCGACAACTGGTACAGATAGAGATTCTGCGGATTGCCGATCGGGGTGAGCATACTTCCGAGGTTTGCCGCTAATGTCTGTAAGATCACAACCGGCATAAGCAGCCTCTCCTGTCCGCATTTTCCTAAGATTAAGATGGAGAACGGCACAAATGTAAGCAGCGCCACATCGTTTGTGATAAACATGGAAAAAAAGTAGCAGAGGAACACCAACACAAGCACTAATTGTCTGGAGTTCTCTGTCTTTTGCAATAGCTTTCTCCCGATCCGGTCAAAAAAACCGTTCTCCTGAAGCCCCGCCATCACAGTCATAAGCCCGAGCAAAATCCCGAGTGTCCGAAAATCAATATACCCAAGATACGCTTTGTCCGGCCGTACAATAAACGCAGAAATGGCAGCCAATACGATAGCTGCCACAAGTACTGTCTCCTTTTTTATAAAATCAATTACTCTCTGTCTCAAAATAATTCCGCGCCGGAAATTCCCCGGTGCACTCCTCCTTCAATTCTTATTGGTTCACCTGATTCAGATATTCATGTAGTGATGTAGTTGTATCTTTGTCGTTATACCCTTCCACCGTCCGCGTCGTCGTCGTGACATGCGCTTCCGGCTCCCCGAGTACCGTTCCCTCTTCCGACGCAAGGATAGCGGGCCGGCTGTAATACTCGACAAACCGGCTGCCGCAGAGCAATCCGTCCCTGTTGATGGTATAGCTTACCTCCACCCGCTCAATCTTCGTCTGTTTCGCGCACTCGAGCAGAAGCGAGGCCGCTTCCATCCGGGCGGTGTCGTTGTTCTCCACATATCCAAGATACGTCTGGTTAGCGGACTCCACCGCATCCTCCTGCACTTTTTCGAGCGCGTCCTCCGACAGCACCGCCTCGATGACGGCGGTGTCGGATTCCTTTCTGACGCTCACTTTGCTGAAATCTTCCTCACTGTAATAAAATGTATGTAACGCATCGTAGTACGGTATCTGCTCCATCGGCTCCGCAAGCTCCGTCCAATCCTCCACGGTATCGTTGAGCCCATAGGAGAGCTCCCCGTCATACAGCAGAGACTGATAGACCTTCTCTTCCTCCCCCTCGAGGGAAGCGTAAACGGCCGCCCATTTTCCACTGTCCAAATCCGCCCAGACTTCGGTCGAAATGCCCTGCCGCCCTTCCGACGCGCTCTCATCTGTCGTCGTAACCTGATAATGCAGGTTCACCAGTTTGCCGAGTTCCCCCGCCGCTGTCATGATGCGTCCCACCTGCATCTTTGTCTCATAATTCTGATAACTTATACTTCCTGCTAACGCAGCCGCAAAAAGAATAACTACACTTGTTCTTACAATTCTTGACTCTTTCACTGCAATCTCCGTTCTGTTGCTCTCCTTCAAATGGTATCAGATATGACACGATTTCTCAATTAAGAAACTCTTAAATTTATAATAATCCAATCTTTTCAAAAGCGTGACAGATTCCATCCTCAGACACAGAATCCGTCACCATGTCCGCACGCGCTTTCACCTCCGCACACGCATTGCCCATCGCAACACCAATCCCCGCAAAATCCATCATCTGAAGGTCGTTTGGCCCGTCGCCGATGGCGATGGAATCCGCCGGATTCACACCGATGTAATCTAAAAAAAGTCTCATCCCGGTCGCCTTGTGGATGTTGCCTAGACCAATCTCCCCCGCCACGCCCTTCGCTCCGTTTAAGCTGAGTGTCACAGTGTCAAAATACGGAAGCAGATCCTCCCTGATTTTTTCTAACGAAAACGGCGCCTCATAAAAAACAATTTTCTCCAAATTCGGAAAATCCCACGGCGTCTCGGTGTGGTGGATGACCCCGTGGAGGCTCTCCATCATCTCCTCACTCAGCCCGCAGAGCTGGTCAATCCGAAACATGCCCTCAAAACTGCGGCGGTTCAACACGATTCCATCCTCCGCCTGATAGCAGTAGAGAAAACCGTTCCCCTCGAGGTACTCATAGGAACTTTTTGCATGTGCCTCATCAATCGTGGAGCGCAGCAGAACGGTCACCTCATCCGAACCATCTGCCGCGGAAATCCTTGCCTCTGCGCGCTCCCCTGCCGCGGGTTTTCGCGCCTCCACATACGCTCCTGCGCCGGAGATTACGCCGTCTATCCCGAGCCCGAACAGCTCCTTCGGAATCTGGAATTTGCTGCGGCCGGTGCACAAGACCATCTTATGCCCGTTCGCCTTCGCCCGGCGGACTGCCTCCTTTGCCGATTCCGGAACTTTTCCGTCAAAATCTAAGAGTGTTCCATCTATATCTAAAAATACTACTTTCGGTTCCATCCTCTTCCTCCTCATATATCATGATGTTCGGGGCAAAAGGGGCTGATATAAGTTGTGTTTGTCATATTGCAAAAAATAATTTTTTCCTTTGTTCCGAATTACGGATATAAGATTTTCTAAATGTTTTGCCATAAATCCCGGTTGTGACCGCAACCGCCCAAGATTCGCCATCCATGGCTCAACTAGAGCTCTCAGCAACATCCTGTTGCTGAGTTGCTGGTTACATACAAAACATTAAGAAAATCTAATATCCTTCATTAAGTCACAAATTCAAAAACTATTTTTTGCAATATGACAATTCAAATTTTCATCAGCCCCTTTTTCCCCCGACATCATATCAATACCCTAGTATAGCACATCCCGGTTGCACTTCCAAACTTTTTCTCGACACATTCTTTTCTCCAAGCCTATCATCCCATTCAGAACGGTTTGTCAAGGACATAATGAAAGATATTAAAAATGTCCGAAAATCCAATGTTTTCAGGCATTCACACAATACAAATATTCAGTTATTTTTCATTCTCTGCTCCCTTATATTGTATCCATTCTGTTTCTTATCTTACGAGGCAATTTTCCCGGAACACGAAGTTTAAGACCTTATTTTATAAACCGCATTCAAGGTTTTTTCTTCATCCAATGACATTGAGCAAATCCAATCGCTTTTCCATCCACATATTTATTGCCGATTTTGCTAGTGTACTGTATCATTCACTTTCAGGCAAATAGCGCAGGATGCATTTTCAGTCTGCAAGGCGGAGGAACACAAATCGAACGATTTCACCAACGAAATCGTTCGATTTTATAAATTTTAAATATTTACCACACTTCCAAACTATCAATTGCATCCACCCTCGCCTGCATTTCACCATCCAGTCCTTTCATAGAAATGTATTATAAGCATTTCATTCAGTCCCAACTGTCATTTTCTCAATCTTCCGCTTCAATCATACACTCAAATCCGGTAACAGCAAGTATATGTTGCTCAATAAAGCACTCCTGTCAATATCGTCAAATCCTGTTTCAGCAACTAATGTCTCATATTCACTCTCAAAGAATTTTCTGAGATATAGCTCATCCTTGATACATAGTTCCGCATAGGGAATTATTAAAGGTGCCAGACAAGCCTCCGGCCCATCTAGCACCTTTATTTTACTGTTCTCTTATTCTTTTAAATATTTCAAACTGCCTTTGAAGCTCTGCTTCTTCATCAAATATAAGATTCTTTGCTTCAAGGATTCTCTCGATTGCCTGTGCCGGGTCCATCGTGTGGTATGGCAAGAACAAACCTCGAAGTTCTTTCGGTTTAACCACTTTATATACCTGCACCGATGACAATTCATATGTGTATGCGTAATATCTGTAAATATATCCTATCCAAAACAGTTCATTCTTTGTGTATTTGACAGAACCATATGTTGAATGTCCATACTCCTCTTCAATTCTCTCTATGACATCCTTTGCCTGAATATTCATTTGCAGAAAGTCGCCATTATCCATAAGCGAAGCAACTTTACTATTCATAAATCTTCTTATAAATATTTCTGAACTCACTTCCGTGGAATCTACTGACTCTTCGAAAGTTTTAGCCTGTAATTCACACAGTAGTAAGCCATCCTTGTCAATTTTCTTCAACTCGTAGACACCTCCCATGCAAATCATCCAAGAATTTCATCAATATAGCGTCCCTGCCCTCTATATTCAATTCTGGCAAGCTTCACTTTATCTTCTCCAAGCTTGGCATCTGCAGTTCTAATACCTTTATAATATTTCCTCTCGTTGTCTGAGATATACACTCTTTCAACAAGATTAATATTTCTAACAGCCTTATCACTTATAAAAACATACTGACATCCGAGGTTGGTTGCTGCCAGACAATGCTTGCACTGTTCGTCTGTAATCTCGCCCCCGATAAAAGAGTTTATGATTTGGAACATACGATTATCAGCAATCGGAGCAATAATGTAATCACAATCTCTGGATTTTTTTATCAGCTTCTGAATCATCGGATGTGATTCATGCTGTTCTAAAGTTCCTCTATAATATGCTATGGTCAACATCCATTCCTGATCCACACTATACTTCTGACACATTAAATCGGTTGGATCAAAATCCAAAAAATAAACACAAGATTTATCGAATCCTGAAATAAACGATATGGCCTGTTCATAGCTTTCACCTGTGTAGAAGCCCTGACCAAAATCATTGTTGGCTCTGCCTTTACGGACATCCAAATCGCCTTCTATAATACTTTTTGCTCCATGAAACAAAAGCTTATGCTCTGGTTCTACCTTTTCATGCCAAAGCATTCCCTTAAGTTTACCCAGATTAACATTCTTATCGAATGCATACCCGTAAACCTTCTCTAATAAACCGGCAGAGGGACTTGTTTCCCCCAACTCACTTCGCGATATCGTGACCTGCTGTACATTAATCTGTGCGGCAATCTCCGCCTGTGTTAATCCCAAAATTTCTCTAATTGATAATAAATCCTTTGAAAAATTATATTCCATTGTTCTTTACCTCAACTTATTTATAACACATTGCTTAAACAAGTTCAATCAAAACTTATTTATAACACATTACTTAAACAAGTTTGGTTCTACCGGTATAAAAATCTTTTGTGCAGCTTCTGCAAACGGAACACGAGCCTGCAAGGCATCAATGATAACACAGGTATTCAACCTTTCTTCCCGTACTTCCTCTAAAGTCACATCCGCCGGAAGAATTCCGAACAATGACTTAGCAACATCCACTCTGTCCTGATATGGATTAGACAGTTTTGCAACAACTTTTCCGTTACGGGTTATATAAATATCCTCTGTTTCTGCAAGCCTCAGATATTTGCCAAGATTAACTTTTAATTCAGTTGCAGTAATAGACATATCACCATCCCCTTTCTTGAAGAATCAACAATTATCGTCCGAAAAAAGGAATATCTCTTTTTAATATTTACCACACTTCCAAACTATCAATTGCATCCACCCATGCCTGCATTTCATTCAGTCCCAATCATGTTTTATTTGTTTGTCTCTCTATAAATGGTTATTCCAAATATTTTGATTTCCAATCCATCAATATATGGTTTTACACAATCTACATTTGGAGATAGTTGATGAATTTTTGTAACCTCATACACCAACGATTTGTATCTAACGCTTCCTCCGTCCTTGAGATTCATGCGAATAGGAAACAATAAAACTAACAATATGAGAACAATTCATATATGCAGAATACAATATGTACCACAACAGCGTTGATGTAACAACCTT
>CAZBUW010000087.1:0-13125 GCA_964495195.1 uncultured Roseburia sp. | reverse complement strand
ATAAATTAAAAAATATATCGGGAGATATATTGACAAATTTCAAATTTTGAGATAGAAGGAAATGAAAATGAGGAAGGGATTCAGGCGCTTGTCAGCGTTTTGAAATCGGATGAAATTAAGCAGTATATTATTGACAACTACGATGGAGCAGTCGTTCCGTTCGAGGACTAATGAGACGGCGGGCAGTGGATGCGAATGCCACTACCCGCATATAGTATGCTTGCCGCAAAAAACCTAATCACAGAAATCAGAAATAGTCGAGGAGGCAGGTCATGGATTGGGAAGTGATGATATCATATTTGCCGCGCTATAAAGATGCGTTGCTGCTTACGTTAAAGATTGGATGGCAGGGTGTTCTTCTGGCATTTATCATCGGCGTATTCTGCGCGGTAGCGATTCATATGAGGATACCGGTTCTGCGCCGGATTACCGGTTTTTATATCGAGTTGTTTCGGAATACGCCTCTTTTGGTGCAGTTATTCTTTTTATATTTTGCAATCCCAAAAATCGGGATTCGCGTTTCTGCACAGGTCTGTGGCAGTCTGGGGCTCGGACTTCTGGGCGGCGCCTACATGGCGGAGACATTTCGGAGCGGTCTGGAAAACATAGCGCCGATTCAGTCGGAAAGTGCACAGAGCCTTGGTATGAACAAGGCACAGACATTTCGGTATGTAATTCTGCCGCAGGCAGTCTCTTCGAGCGTACCCGGACTTCTCGCCAATGTGATTTTTCTGCTGAAGGAAACAAGCGTGTTTTCCACCATCAGTCTGATGGATCTGATGTTTACGGCAAAGGATCTCATTGGTATGTATGCCAAAACCATCGAATGCCTGACGCTGCTGGTCATTTTTTACCTGATTATGCTGTTGCCGGTGTCAATACTGGGAAGCGTCGTGGAAAGGAGGCTGCGCCATGCCGAATTTGGGGATTGATATTCTTTTTAAAGGGAAAAATTTTCTGCGTCTGCTTAGCGGTCTCTGGGTTGCAATCCGTATCAGCTTGATATCTGTTGCAATCAGTATTGCATTGGGGTTTGTGATGGGAATGCTTATGACATCCAAAAATAAGATTCTGAGAGCGGTTTTTCGTGTTTATCTGGAAATTGTCCGAATCATGCCGCAGATGGTATTGCTGTTTATTGTTTACTTTGGTACGACAAGAGTATTTGGATGGGATTTGTCTGCGGAACATTCTGCAATTATCGTATTCAGCTTTTGGGGTGTGGCAGAGATGGGCGATCTGGTGCGTGGTGCGCTTATCAGTATCCCCAAAATTCAGTATGAAAGTGCACAGGCACTGGGAATGACCGGACCGGAAACGTATCTGTATGTCATTTTGCCGCAGACAATCCGGCGGCTGATTCCGCTTTCCATCAACCTGATTACAAGAATGATAAAAACGACAAGCCTTGTTATGATGATTGGAATTGTGGAGGTATTAAAAGTTGCACAGCAGATAATTGAGGCAAACAGGAGAACTTCGCCCAATGCGGCGTTTGGCGTGTTTGCAGTAGTTTTTCTGCTATATTTTTTAATCTGCTGGCCGGTCAGCAGACTTTCGGGATATCTTGAGAAAAGGTGGTTATAAGTATGGAACAGGCACTTTTAGAAATCAATCATATAAAGAAAACATATGGCGATCATATGATAATTGACGATTTGAGTCTTACGGTCAATAAAGGTGAAGTGGTTGTTATTATCGGACCTTCCGGGTGTGGAAAAAGCACGCTTCTGCGCTGCATCAACGCATTGGAGGATATTCAGAGCGGAGAGATTCTTTTAAACGGCGAACCGGTTCAAAAAGAGGCAAAAAACATTTCGAAAATGCGGCAGAAAATCGGCATGGTTTTCCAGAGCTATGATTTATTCCCACACAAAACGATACTGGAAAACATTTTGCTGGCGCCGCTGAAGGTACAGAAAAGGAATCGCTCCGAGGCGGAAAAAGAGGCTGTGGAGCTTTTGACAAGGGTTGGGCTGGCAGAAAAAAAGGATGCTTATTCCCGTCAGCTCTCCGGAGGGCAGAAGCAGCGTGTCGCGATTGTGCGTGCGCTCATTATGCATCCGGAAATCCTGCTGCTGGATGAAATTACGGCCGCTTTGGACCCGGAAATGGTGCGGGAGGTGTTGGAAGTTGTCCTCTCACTTGCGAAGGCAGGAAGTACAATGCTGATTGTAACCCATGAGATGGCATTTGCAAAAGCCATCGCAGACCGTGTCCTCTTTTTGGAAAACGGGAAAATCGTGGAAGAGAGCAGCCGGCCGAAAGAATTTTTTACACATCCTGTCACAGAGCGTGCGCAGGCATTTCTAAAAACATTTGACTATGAATAAAAAAGATGAAATACATAGATGGAAACAAAAAAGTTTCCATTTATGTATTTTTATTTGGAGAAAAAAGTGATAGAATACCTCTCGTAGTTAGATTTTGAAGAGATGGAAAACGGAGGAGAAAAGAAAGAATGAGAAACAAGGGGAGAAACAAAGGAAAGAAAATAGTGGCAATGGTAATGATGGCATGTATGCTGCTTACCGTCACAACGGTAAGCAGCGGGAATAAATATGGAATTATGCCGTGTGGAAATGAGTTGTCCAAGCTGGAAGAATTAAATTAATTCGATATTAAAATCATCTCGCAGATATTCTTTTAAAGCATTAGCGTTTACACATAATTCAAATAAATTACTAAAGGAAACAGAATAGTAACCATTTAATTTTGCCAAATCGAAATGATTGCATTCCCCAAGTGCCTGTGAATAATATAGCAAAAAGTAGCCATAAAACTTCATATTTGACCTTAAAATCGGAAAAGAGGTAACTGGTAAGTGATCTACCATTTCTGAGTAACGACTCTGCGTATACAAAGAACCACAAAAGTTGCAAAGTGTTAAACAGAAAATATTAGATTGTAGAAATAAATCATTGTTACTGGAGATCCAATAATTATAAATTGGGTAAAATAAATCTGAATTTTTATATGGCATGCTAGAAAATCTATAAGCATACGCAAACGATTTTAAAATATTCAGTTCAGCCCAACTAAGGCGGTAGGACTGAATTTGTGAAGCATTAAAGTCCGGTAGCGTAAGCGATAATGCCTCTTCCAGAAGGGCTACTTTCTCTGAAATACTATCGCAGAAAGTTGTCTTTTTCAGCAGATAGAATTGCAGAAGGAACTTGTTCTTGCTGGGAATCAGTTGATAAAATTCATCAAGCAGTTTATGTTCCTGTTCAGGAGAGAGCAATTGATTGTGGATCAGTTTGAACCGTAGCTCATAGATTTGTGCATCCTTCTCATCGCCCCAGAACGTAAAAATCCGCTCTGAGATACCGAGCCGCTGAAGCAGGGCTTCTGCGAGAAAAATATCAGGCTGAAGCGTATTACTTTCAATCTTGGAGAGTGTAGATTTACTGCAAAGCCCCTGACAGAGCGTAAGTTGCGAGATTTTTTGTTCCCGGCGGAAATCTTTGATGAGTCTTCCTAATGTATAGAGGTCATCAGAAAAAGGGTCATAGATTCCCTCAGAAAATGAGGAGACGTCTATGGTCTTTTTTGGTTCATATTTTTTCAGTGGAATTAGAGTCAATTGCTCTGCATCTGTTGAAATTAAGGAGGAATCCAGTTCTTTTACATACGCGCAACAGGTTGTAGCGTAGGGACTTTGAATGGCATGGGCAGAATAGAAAGCATCCTGAAAATTAGTTCGACACTTTTCTCTATCGCCTAAATAAAAGCATGCCAATCCCGTCAGAAAATGCAGTTCTAAAAGAGGGGAGTCCGCTACATCTACCACCATCGTATGACGATGAAAATCTGCAATTTTATAGGCTTCGCTAAAATCCCCGGTTGCGAGGAGATATTTGACATAAACGATGCTTTCCTCGGCAAGGAGGCGATTCTTTTCTAAATAATTGAGATTCAGGTTGTTTAAGATAGAATAGAGCTGACTGCAAATCGAAAGACAGTCGGAAAGCCTGTTTATATAAAAATACTCCTGCGCGAGCAGAGTTAAAAGTTCGATTTCATTTGTGGATAATAACAGGGAGCGAAAGTCATTAATATCAAAATCCGGTCTTGTGATATGAAGCGCATCTAAGAGCGAATTTAAAGTTTCTTCATGGTCGCAGCAGCCGGAGCGGAATTGCAGTTTGTTGTGAAGCATCAGCCATTCCTGATAATAGAATTTATTCTCGGCCCACTTCTTTTGCTCGATTTTATCCAACTCCTGATACGCAGATCCTAATTGCCAGGAATCCAGATGAAACCGCGCCTTTTTTAAAGTATAAAAACAGTCAAAGTCGTTCCTGTCTACAAAAACAGGAAAGACATCGCAAGGGACACCGGCATGAGTCATCAGTGCCCGAAAGGTAGATGGACTCACCCCTGCAGTGCCATTTTCAATGCGGGAAAGAGAGTAGGCAGAGCAGATGCCCTCCGAGAATTTTTCCTGCGACAATCCTGTCTGTTTTCTCGCCTGTCGAATTGTTTTTCCTGTACTTCGAATACCCATAGTACGACCTTCCTTTGCAAATAATCACTGTTTTTTATTATAAAAGGGAACGCGCAAAAAGACAACCTGAAACGCAGAAATAATACATAAATGGAAACTTTTTTGTTTCCATTTACTTATATGGCGTTGAAAGGAAAATATAAATATAATATAATAAAAAAGAAATATTTTTTCGAAAAAAAGACGATTTCGGCAAAAACAGAAGAGGAGCAATATGAATTATGGACATGACGGAAGTAAATGTTACAGCGGAAGAAAAAATCGGATATCGCGATGTCTTGACACAGACGCAGTATTTAAAGATTATCGCCGCCAATCTGATCAGCAGATTTGGGGACTCGATTGACAGCATCGCCTTTACCTGGATTGTGTATGCGGTTACCGGGAGCGCAGCGTGGTCAGCAGTTATTTTTGCACTGAACCAGCTTCCATCCGTATTGCTGCAGCCTTTTGCGGGGGCGCTGGTGGAAGGAATGAACAAAAAACGCATCATGGTGTTATCTGACCTGGTCAGGGGCGGGGTGGTTGCCCTGCTCGGAATTTTGTATGCGCAGGGGTTTGTGGGCCCGTGGATTTTAGCGGCGATGACGCTTGTCATCTCCTCGGTGGAGGCGTTCTGTCTGCCGGCAAGCGTAGCACTGATTCCGAAGATTATCGATAAAAAATATTACAGTTTTGCAACTTCGTTAAACGGGACGCTGAGCAATGTAATGCAGTTGATTGGACTTGGAGTCGCGGGAGCAATCATCGGGGTATTTGGCGTCGGAGCAGCGATGTTAATCGATGCGGCAACCTTTTTCCTCTCCGCGATTCTTACGGCGTGGGTCAAGGGAAAAGAAGACAACTTAAAGCGCGGGAAATGGAGTGCAAAGGAATATTTTTCTGACTTAAAAGAGGGATTTTGTTATCTGAAAAAGACACAGATTGTATTCAATTTCTGCATGATTGGGATTCTGGCAAATATGGTCGTAGGGCCGGTGAGCTCCCTGCAGTCGCCGATGGCGGTGGAGATTTTTGGACTCGGAAGCGGACTGCTGAGTGTCTATGGAATCGCGTTCACGCTGGGGATGAGCGGCGGAAGCTTCTTACTCCCATATATTATGGAAAAATTCAAGATAAGGACAATTGTAGCTGGTTCCGGTGTTCTGGTAGGCGCCTGTTATGCAGGAATCACCCTCGGCAGATTCACCTACGGTCAGGTGATACCGTCCTACCTTCTGTGCGGGGCGCTCGCGCTGCTGTTGGGAGTCGGTTTTAGCTGGGTATCGGGAATTGTAAATATTCAGTTCATGAAAAACGTGGAGGAGGATTACCTTGCAAGAGCGGCTTCCATCTTTAATGCAGCCGGACTTGCCGCCACCCCGATTGCATCATTTTTAATCAGTGCGCTCCTGCTCAAGGTGTCCGTCTCATCCATTTTTCTCATGGCGGCGGCAGTCTGCATTCTGGTCTTCACAGGGGCGGCAGTTGCGAACGTGAAGATGGAATAGCACGGTATCTGTTGCAAAATCAGAAATTTCATCAGAACCTGTCGGAATAAATCGACCGATTTTCATTGTAAGGAGAGAGCGAACCTTTTATAATAAATACAGGTAAACCAGAATGGAATCTAAGGTGGTTCAAGATGGTGTACAAGCAGGCAGGACGCGAGAGGACACTGCCGGAAGAAGGAGGGCTTCAATTTTGGAAAAAGTGCGTTACATGATATCTGACGCCGCAAATCTTGTGGACGTGGAATCGCATGTGTTACGTTACTGGGAAGATGAACTCGAATTGAATATCCCGCGCAATGAAATGGGACATCGATACTATACAAAAGATAACATACAGGAATTTCAAAAGATTAAGGAGTTGAAGGAGCAGGGATACCAGCTCAAGGCAATCCGTATGATTGTACATAACGGCACGCTCAATCCCGAGGAGGCGGACATGGTGGCAGGAGCCATCCGGATGCCGCAGCAGGACGGCGGAGAGATGAAACAGGAAGCGGCAGCAGGGCAGATCTCGTCCGCATTTTCCGTGCTGACGACACAGACAGCGATGCCGCACCAGACGCCGTCAGAGTATGTGGCATCGAGGGAACGGCAGCAGTCGACGCCGGTCATGTCGAACCCGGACAAGATGGCGCAGTTTGAGCAGCTCATGAGTGAGATTTTGAAAAAAGCGCTGGCGGAGAATAACGACGAACTCAGCCGGGCAATCGGCGAGGAGGTGTCGGAGCAGGTCATCAAGGAGATGAACTATCTCGCGAGGGAGCAGGAGGAGGCGCAGGAGACGCGGTTCCGTCAGCTCGATTCCGCAATCCGCGGCAATCTTCGCAAAAAAGAGAAAAAACTCCCGCGCTTTCGCATGAGTGCAGAGCCAAAGACGACGTGAGAATGCGTTGTACAGGCAGGGAAGAGACGGCTTAAAGGCGTGTTGTAAAGACGGGGAAGAGATGATAAAAAGGTTCCGGGCAGTGAAGAACTGCCCGGGATTTTTTTTCGCCCAAAAACGCTTGACATCTCGTTTGTACTATTGTATTATTTGATTAGTACAATAGAACAGAGAAGGAAGGAGTGATAAAATGCCATGGAATCTTGATTCAGACAGACCAATCTTTATTCAGATTGTGGAACGAATTCAGGTGGACATCGTCTCAGGCAGGTACAAAGCAGGGGAGAAGCTTCCGTCCGTGAGAGAACTTGCGGCGGAGGCAGCCGTCAACCCGAACACGATGCAGAAAGCATTTGCAGAGCTGGAGCGCACAGGATTAGTCTACTCGCAGCGGACGAGCGGACGCTTTATAACGGAGGATACAGCAATGATTGAGCAGTTGAAAAAGCAGCTTGCGGAGCAAAAGATAGCTGAATTTATGAAGAGTATGGAACAACTTGGATTTGCGAGGGAGGAAGTCATAAAACTACTCGCGGAGGCAGCAGAACAATCTTAGGAGAGGAGAAGGATGAAAATGGAAGAAACATTAGTCGAATGTAAGAATCTATCAAAACATTTTGGAAAAAAAGTGGCGTTAGAGCAGGTTGATTTTACCCTGAAAGCAGGGCATATCGTAGGATTGCTCGGGCCGAACGGGAGCGGAAAAACAACATTGATCAAGCTGCTGAACGGACTTTTGACACCGACGTCGGGGGAACTGTACATCAGACAGAATCCGGTGGGCGTGGAGAGCAAAAAGATTGTCTCGTATCTGCCGGACCACAGCTACCTCAACATGAATCAGAGAGTCAGTGAAGTTATTCGCTATTTTGCAGATTTCTACGACAATTTTGAGGAAAAGAGAGCCTACGACATGCTCGCGAAGCTCGGAATCAACGCGGAGGAACGCCTGAAGACCATGTCGAAGGGAACGAAGGAGAAGGTGCAGCTCATCCTCGTCATGAGCCGCCGTGCCGACCTCTATGTCTTAGATGAACCGATTGCCGGAGTCGATCCGGCGGCGCGGGATTATATCCTGTCGACCATTTTGAACAATTACGATTCCAATGCGACAATTCTCATCTCCACACATCTGATTGCGGATATCGAGAATATTTTGGATGAGGTTCTCTTTTTGAAAAACGGAAATATCTGTCTGTCTTCCTCCGTGGAGGACATTCGGATGAAGGAAGGAAAATCAGTAGATGCACTGTTTCGGGAGGTATTTCGATGCTAGGAAAATTATTCAAATACGAATTTAAGTACACATATAAATTGATGCTCGTCATCTATCTTGTTGTCGCCGGACTCACTGCAATCGGAGCTGTCTCCATAAAGACAAAAGCGATGGCAGGTTTTGACAATGAAGCAATAGAAGGAATCGTGCTCATGGTTTACTTTCTTGCTTACACACTCTCGCTCATGGCACTGCCGGTCGTTACCTATATTTATATGTGCAAGCGGTTTTACGACACGACCTACTCAGCGCGCGGGTATCTCACCCACACACTCCCGGTGAAAAGGAGTTCAATCTTCAATGTTAAACTTGCGGTATCCGCATTTTGGATGGTACTGTCAGTGGCTGTGCTGCTGTTATCCATTTTTCTGCTGATTAGTCCACTGGAGATACCGGATGATATCTGGGCGGAAATGGGTGTGGAATTTACGAAGGTGATGGGAGTCGGCACGGGAGAATTCATAGGGATTATGATTGTATCGGCCATCATCAGCTGCCTGTATTCGCTCCTGATGATTTATACCGCGATGGGCATTGGCCAGATGTTTGAGAACCGTATCGGAGCGTCAATCATTGCAGGGATAGCAATCTACTTTGGAAAAGGAATCTTATCAGGAATTTTGTCAATGATATGGGGGATATCCATATTTGCGTCGAGCGTCAATTCCGGTGAAATGGTTTTCGGAAGGGGACAGTATTATGTTTCAATGGTGTTTGAAATCTTAGTCGTAATCGGACTCTATGCCGCCAACCAAATCATCCTGCAGAAAAAATTGAATCTCGAGTAGGGTGCGTCCCCGTTGAACAAAAGGGTGCGTCCCCGGCGAACAAAAGAATCGAGTTCTAAAAGTGATATGGGGCTGTAAAAATAGTTCCCAAAGAAAAATCGCTGAAGTCTTACGACCTCAGCGATTTTTTTGTGGGACTTTCTTACAGCCCCTTTTTTCGTGTTAAAATTATTCAGCGCTGATTGCACCAGTTGGGCAAACACCTGCGCATGTTCCACAGCTAACACAAGTGTTAGCATCGATGTTGAACTGGGAATCGCCCTGAGAGATAGCTCCTACCGGACATTCAGGTTCGCATGTTCCACAGCTAACACAAGAATCAGAAATTACATATGCCATAATTAGTTCCTCCTTTTAATTATAAACATGATATGTAAGAAAACCATCCACGAGAGGTGAATCGCTTCCTGAACATCAGCCACCACAATGTAGCTTTTAAGCTATTTTATAACAAAAAGCGGGCGATGACAAGAGAAAATCGTGTATAAAAATCGGCACATCCGACTTTTTGTGAAAAAATTGTAATCGTTCAGCCCGCACCATTCGCAAAGACGCCTTCGGCGCTTTCTCGCTGCTTCGCAGCTACCTTTGCTCATAATCTGGCGCTCCGCTCATAGCATATCGCACATTCTCATTCATGCAAGCATGATTCGTCTGTGCGATACGCTATGGCTGAACTGTTACAAAAAATTGGAAAAATGATATACAGTCTTCGAGCGGAAGGTTTTATCCGGATGGAGAACGATACTCGGGAATTCCTCGTGGTTGATTGCGTCCGGATAGTGCTGTGTCTCCAAGCAGACCGCACATCCCATGCCGTATTTCCTGCCGTCTTTTCCAATCATTTCGGTGCCGGCACCCGGAACATAGAGCTGCATGCCGGGCTGATCCGTAAAGCAGGTCAGGCGGATGCCGGTCTCCCGTGACTGCAGGATGGCAGCCTCACGAAGCCCCGTTCCCGTAATGACAAAGTTGTGGTCGTAGGTGCCGAATTTGCGGAGCTGCTCGTGGTCGGATTCCAGAAATTTTTTGATTGGATGCAGCTTGCGGAAATCAAAAGGCGTATTGGCGACAGACAGGAAGCGCCCGGTCGGCGCCTGTGTATCGTCGAGCTCCGTGATCTCGTCGGACTCGATGAAGAGTTCCTGTGCGTAAACATCGCCGTTTCCATCGCCGTTTAAATTGAAGTAGGCGTGGTTTGTGACATTGAACAGGGTATCCTGATCGGTGTCTGCGACGTAGAGAATCGACAATTCGTTGTCCTCCGTCCAGCCGTAGGTCACGGAGAGTGTGAGATTGCCAGGGTATCCCTCTTCCCCATCTGTGGCGTGGTACGTTAAAATAAGTTTGTCATCTTTAATTTTTGACTCCCATACGCGGGAACCAAAGCCTAAGATGCCGCCGTGCAGATGGTTCGAACCACAGTTGACGGCGAGCTGGTATTCCTTTCCGTTCAGGGAAAAATGCCCGTCCTTGATGCGGTTTGCAACGCGCCCTACGACAGCGCCGAGGCTTCCCTCGTCGGCGATATAGTCCGCGAGGCTGTCATAGCCGAGGCAGATATCGGTCAGGGTACCGTTCCGGTCAGGGACGACAAGCTTGGTAATGCGGCACCCGAAATCAATGATCTCCACATAGGCGCCGGAGTTATTTTCCATATGATAGAGCGTCACATTTTCGCCGGACGGCATCACATCATAATTTGTTTTTGTAATTTTCATAAATCTAAACTGTCCTTTCTGCGTCATTCGCAAAACAGCGCCTGCTTTTTAGTGCAGGCGTTGAATGACTGTAAGAGATATTATGACATATTTGTAAAAAGCTGGCAAGTAGGTTGCCTAATTTTCATAATTGTGAGATAATATAGGGTGAAAGAAAAATGGGAGATTGACAATGAAGACAGAAGTAGTACCAATAGATTTAGAACACCCGGACACCGGGGCGATGCACAGAGCGGCAGATATCATAGCACAGGGCGGTCTGGTGGCATTCCCTACGGAGACTGTCTACGGACTTGGAGCAGACGCCCTGCGCCCGGAGGCATCTAAGAAGATATATGCGGCGAAGGGAAGACCGTCCGACAATCCTCTGATTGTGCATATTGCGGAGTTTGAAGATCTCATATCCATCGCGCGGGAGGTACCGCCGCAGGCAGAGAAACTAGCCAAAGCATTCTGGCCGGGACCTTTGACAATGATTGTATGGAAGAATGACAAAGTCCCTTACGAGACGACAGGAGGGATGGACACGGTGGCGGTTCGTATGCCGAACCATCCGGTGGCGTTAGAGCTGATTCGGCAGAGCGGCTGTCTGATTGCAGCGCCGAGCGCGAATACGTCCGGCAAGCCGAGTCCGACGGAGGCAGCCCACGTCAGCACGGATTTAGACGGCAGGATTTCCATGATTTTAGACGGAGGCCCGGTCGGTATCGGAATCGAGTCTACAATCATCGATCTGACGGAGGATGTGCCGATGATCTTAAGACCGGGCTACATTACAAAAGACATGTTGCAGGAAGTTCTGGGCGAGGAAGTTAAGATTGACCCCGGAATTATTGCGGCGGATTCCCTGAGGAAGCCGAAGGCACCGGGAATGAAATACAAGCATTACGCGCCGAAGGCGGACCTCATTCTGGTGGATGGGGAGAGCGGCAGAGTGACGGACAAGATCAACGAACTGTCGCGGGAACAGCGCGGCAATGGAAAAAAAGTCGGAATTATCGCAACGGATGAGACCGCAGACTTTTATCAGGCGGACGTTGTCTTCTGTATCGGGGCAAGGGCGGACGAGGATACAATCGCAAAGCATCTCTACAAGATACTCAGGGATTTTGACGACAGTGAAGTCGATGTAATCTACTCGGAGAGTTTTGCAACGCCGCGTATTGGACAGGCAATTATGAACCGGCTGCTCAAGGCAGCGGGGCATCAGGTGTTGACAGTTTAGGAGACGAGAACAGGATGAAAGAATATAATCGAATTGTGTTTGTGGCGGAGAGCGGAACGAGCCGTGCGCCGATGGCGGCGGGAATCCTGAGGGAATGTGCCTTAGACCATCCGGTCGAGATTGTCGCGAGGGGACTTGTCGTACTGTTCCCGGAGCCGATGAATCAGAAGACGGAAGCGGTGCTCGTCAGCAACGGAATCACAATGGACGGATTTATGTCGAGCCAGTTGACGGAGGAGGACTTCACGGAAGATACGTTAGTGCTCGCCATGGAACACGCACAGTTAGAGAAAATATTGGAAAAATACGAGAATGCTGACCCGGAGAATGTCTTCGTGCTCACGGAGCTCGTCGGGGATGAGTTAGAGATTATCGACCCTTACGGCGGTACACTTCAGGCATATGGTCTCTGCTATGAGACTATGCGCAAATCAATCAAGAAATTAGTCAGTCTACTGAATGGAAAGGAATAAAATACAATGGCAAAAGTAGTTGTTATGGATCATCCGTTGATTCAGCACAAAATTGGAATTATCAGAAGAAAGGAGACGGGCTCCAAAGATTTTCGTACCCTGATCAGCGAGATTGCAATGCTGATGTGCTACGAGGCGACCAGAGATTTAAAACTCGCTGACGTGGAGATAGAGACGCCAATCTGCAAGACGACTGTGAAGGAGTTAAAAGGAAAGAAACTCGCAGTTGTTCCGATTTTGAGAGCGGGACTCGGTATGGTGGACGGAATGCTCAACATGATTCCGGCTGCAAAGGTGGGGCACATCGGTCTCTACCGCGATCCGGAGACGTTAGAACCGGTCGAGTACTACTGTAAATTGCCGGTGGACTGCGCGAACCGTGAAGTGTTCGTGGTAGATCCGATGCTTGCAACAGGGGGGTCTTCGGTGGCAGCAATCCAGATGTTGAAAGAGAAAGGCGTGAAAAATATCCGCCTCATGTGCATTATTGCGGCTCCGGAAGGGGTTAAAAAGATGCAGGAAGCGCATCCGGACGTGGATGTCTATATCGGTGCGCTCGATGATCACTTAAATGAAAATGGTTATATTGTTCCAGGACTTGGAGACGCAGGCGATAGAATTTTTGGTACAAAATAATAAAAAAGGGAAAGAAGTAATCTTTCCCTTTTTGCGACTATAAAAATAGAGATAGCGGAACACTATATTATAGGCTCTCGGAATCTTGAGCCTCCCGACTAAGATTCACCGGTCGGATGA
>CAZBUW010000086.1:0-13193 GCA_964495195.1 uncultured Roseburia sp. | reverse complement strand
CTGTGAGCCACAAGATCAAAACATTAACTGATAGGCCTTCGTGAAACAACCCTAAGCAGGTGCAGGAAAATATTGACAGATTGGAGAAGGAGTTGGACAAGAAGAGCCAGAAACTCTGGGAACAGTCTGAACTGCTCAGCAGTATTTTTGATACGGTCCCGTGTGGAATTATCCGGATGAAAGGGCGCAAGGGGGATTATGAGCTCAGTCTGATTAACCCTGCGGCTATCCGATTTTTGGGGTATGAAGAAGATGAGGTATATGGGAGATCCTGGGCGAGCGGAGTGGCTGACACGGTAATCGATACGGATATTCTGTTAGATTCCTACGAAAAACTCCGCAAACCGGGGGATCGTGTGCAGATAGAGTATCGCGTCCGGCACAAAGATGGAAGTATTCACTGGCTTCGCGGAAGCAATTATCTGGTGGATATTGTCGATGGAGTTCGAACGATACAGCGCATGATTATAGAGGTGACAAAGGGAAAAATTCTGGAGGAGCAGCTGCGAAACGATCGGGAGATGTACCGTCTGGCGATGGAGAGCAGTTCGGATTACCTCTATGAATATGTGTCGGAACATGATGTTTTTACTCTGTATACACCGATTGCCGCGGAAATGGGAATTGACAATGTAAACCGGCTTGTGGTTACGGAATGTCAGAAACGTTTCAGCGAGATTGAGATTATACATCCGGCGGATTTACAGATGGTGATTGACAATATCTGTAAGGGCGGTGTAAAGACGTTTGAGTTTCGGATGCAGCTGTTTGGGGAGGAGTACCATTGGTGCAGGGCAACCGGAAAACTTGTGGAGAACAAAGACGGGACATGGCGTGTTGTCGGAACCATCCGGGATATCCACAGCGAAAAACAGGAACAGGATGACAGCAGAAGAGAGATACGCATGAATCATGCGGCGCTCAATGCAATCAGTGGAACGTACCGGAATATTTATTTTGTTGATATTCAGGAGGATGCATTTTATCCTTTGAATCTGCCGGGAATGAATCTCGAGGTTGTAAGCGAGCGGAGCGGAAGTTTTCAGCAGCAGATGCGCAGATATGTGGAAAAGGGCGTGGAGGAGAATGACAGGGAGAGGCTGCAGGAGTTTATCAGTTATAACAGACTGCGGGAGGTATTGCATAAAATCAATGAAAATGTATACATGGAATATAAGGAAAAAACAAACCAGAAATTCAATTGGATTCGGATGGATGTCCATGTGGCATCCGTGGAGAATAAAGTAGTCCGCAATGTTGTAGTTACATTGCGGAATGTGACAGAGGAGCGGGAGAGGGAGCTTTTTGTTCAACAGGAGGAGCAGAAAGCGAAGAAAGCGTTAGAGGAAGCCTATCAGAGCGCCAGAAGCGCCAGCTTTGCAAAGAGTGATTTCCTCTCTAAGATGTCACACGATATCAGAACCCCGATGAATGCAATCATCGGAATGGGAGAACTCGCGAGGCGGAATGTGGGGGATACACAGAAGACACTGGAATGCCTTGAGAAGATGCAGGCGTCGAGTGAGCATCTGCTGGGGCTGTTGAATGAAGTGTTGGACATGTCTAAGATAGAGAGCGGAAAAGTTGAGTTGAATGAAGCTCCTTTCAATATCAGAGAGCTCTTAGAAGAATGCGTCGAGATAATGAGGATGGACAGCAGCAGGAAACATCAGGAACTGAACGTTGATATACACGGGCTTGATGTGGAGGAAGTCTTAGGCGATGAGATGCGTGTCAAGCAGATTCTTTTAAATCTGATTTCAAATGCAGTCAAGTATACGAACGAGGGGGGACATATCTGTGTGGAACTCGGGGATGTGCTGCAGTCAGAGCGCGGAATTGCCTGCTACCAGATTGTCGTGGAGGACGATGGAATTGGAATGACGAAGGAGTTCATGGACAAAATTTTCCAGCCGTTTGAGCGCGCGGAGGATTCGAGAGTCAGTAAGACGCAGGGAACCGGGCTTGGAATGGCAATCACGCAGAATCTGGTTCACATGATGAATGGGACGATAGAGATAGAGAGTGAACCCGACAAGGGGACAAAGTTTACGGTCACCATCTATCTGAAGTTGTCGAAAAACAATGGCGGGAGTGTGGAGGAGAAAAAGAAAGGAAGGAAGGCACATAAGAGGAAGAACATAGAGCATGACAGGAAAGATTGGAAAATCCTTGTTGTGGAGGACAATGATATAAACCGGGAGATTGTACATGAGCTCCTGAATATGGAGGGCATATATGTGGAGGAGGCAGTCGATGGAAAAGACGCAGTGGAGAAATTTTCGGAATCGCCTTGCGGATATTTTGATGCCATATTGATGGACCTCCAGATGCCGGTCATGAATGGTTACGATGCGGCGAAGGCAATCAGAAAGTCGGCGCGCAAAGATGCGCGGACAGTCCCGATTATTGCGTTGACAGCGAATGCGTTTACAGACGATATCTTTCAGGTGAAAAAGGCAGGGATGAATCTTCATCTCGCCAAACCGCTTAATGTGGAGAGTATGCTTGAGGCACTCGAGGAATTGATTGAGAAGAAATAGATTTCGCTTGTGCAGGATATGTGAGGAGAATGTAAGATGGGAAAGAAAAAGAAGTGCTTATCGGAGCAGGAAAGAGACAATATTGCAATTATCAGTTCATTGTGCAGAATGTATTTTTGCATGTATTACATTGATGTGAGAGAGGATACCTATGAGGAGATATCAAGCCTTGACTTTTTGCAGGAATACCTTCCCCA
Organism: uncultured Roseburia sp.; assembly: GCA_964495195.1. Lineage (GTDB taxonomy): Bacteria > Bacillota > Clostridia > Lachnospirales > Lachnospiraceae > Roseburia. The sequence continues at coordinate 10,453 of CAZBUW010000086.1, read as the reverse complement.
AAAGGGCGTGGCGTCGGAGGGATTTCATCTGTGGGTTCACACCTCGGTCCTCGAGGAGTATCAGGAGGAGATGCTGACGTTTTTAGATATCACTACACTCAATGAGCGAATGAAGAACAGGGATGGACTGGCAATTGAGTATCAGACGCAGAAGATGGGCTGGTGTCAGGGCAATTTTACGGTGGTGGACCGGGATGAAAACGGAGATTTGCTCCATGTGCTCTGGGCGTCGCGGGAGAACAACGAGGAAAAAGAGAGGGAACAGCGTTCCCGTCAGGCACTTCAGGACGCTTTTGAGGCCGCAGACCGCGCGAACGAGGCAAAGACACAGTTTCTTTCCAATATGAGCCACGATATCCGTACCCCGATGAATGCGATTATCGGGATGACGGCAATTGCGGGTGCACATCTGGATGACAAGGAGCGTGTGGCAGACTGCCTCAGCAAAATCACCGTGTCAAGCAGACACCTCCTCGCGCTGATCAATGAAGTGCTCGATATGAGCAAAATTGAATCCGGGAAAGTGGATTTGACGGAGGAGGAATTCAGTCTGCCGGATTTGCTCGACAATCTGATTACGATGGTTCGTCCGCAGGTGGAGGAGAGACGGCATAAGCTGAAGGTGACGGTACATGATGTGGAGCATGAGAAGGTCATCGGGGACAGCCTTCGCATTCAGCAGGTATTTACGAACTTAACTACAAATGCAATTAAATACACGCCGGAGGGCGGAAAGATATCCATCTCCATCACTGAGAAAAAATCAAAAGTGCCGAAGTTTGGCTGTTACGAATTTGTATTTGAGGACAATGGAATTGGTATGTCAAAAGAATATCTGCCGCATTTGTTTGAACCTTTTGTGCGCGCTGACGATACGAAGGCGGTAAAAGCGCAGGGAACAGGTCTTGGAATGCCGATCACGAGAAATATTGTCCGTATGATGAACGGTGATATTCAGGTGGAGAGTGCACCCGGGAAGGGGACAAAATTTACCGTCACCATTTTCTTAAAATTACAGGATACCGACGAGATTCTTCTGGAGGAACTCATCGGTATGAAGGTTCTGGTGGCGGATGACGACCCGATTGCGTGTGAGTCAATCTGTCAGATTTTGAACGAGCTTGGGATGAGAAGTGAATCGGTTTCATCGGGACAGCAGGCGGTGGAGAAGGTGCTTGCACACCATCAGGAGAATGAGGACTATTTTGCTGTGATATTAGATTGGAAGATGCCGGATATCGATGGAATCGAGGTGACGCGGAAAATCCGCAAAAGCCTGGCAGGCGATGTGCCGGTCATAATCATTTCTGCCTATGACTGGACGGATATCGAATGTGAGGCGAGAGCGGCGGGGGCAAATGCCTTTGTGAGTAAACCACTTTTTAAATCCCGCATGGTACATCTGTTTGAAAAATTGTTAGGAAATGATGAAGAGGAGATTGTTGAGACGCTGGCGGATGCGACGGCAAAGAAGGATTTTTCCGGAAAGAGAGCGCTGTTTGCGGAGGACAATGAACTGAACGCGGAAATCGCCATGGAGATTTTCCGTATGACAGGTCTCGAGGTCGAGTGGGCAAAGGATGGACGTCAGGTCGTAGATATGATGGCGGCATCCGAGACCGGTTATTACGACATCATTTTTATGGATATTCAGATGCCATATATGAATGGAAATGATGCTGCGCGCGCCATCCGCGCGTTGCCGAATAAAGACGCTGGGAGAATCCCTATTTTTGCGATGACGGCAAACGCTTTTGTGGATGATATCCGTACCGCAATCGGGGCGGGGATGAACGGTCATATTGCAAAGCCAATCAATATTTCCCAGCTTTTGAATGTACTGGATAAATGGCTAAAAATGGAGGATTCCATAAAGGAGGAGAAAAGCGGTCAGCAGAGGCAGATACAGGTTCATACAGGGAAGAAGAGACAGGATGCTTACGGTCTGACGCATCAGGAGAGACTGGCGGGGATACACGAATATAATCATCCGCTGTTTCGCAGTCAGGCTAATTTTACCGATTCCTGCTGGGAAATCAATATCCGGAAAGAATCTGTCGTGATGCTTCAGGATATCTATTATCCGGAGATGGTCGGCAAATTTATGGAATACAAGCTGGTACTTGAGAAATTGACACTCAAAAATATTGCGGAGAAGGATCGGAAAGAATGGTTGTCCAAAATGTCTGTTGAGGCGTTGGCGGAACTGAAAACAGACGCCTGCTTTGAAATCAGAGTGGGGGACGGCAGTGATGAAATATTTGCAAGGAATATGATTATGCTCGTTCCGGTGATTGGGAAATCCGGCAAGGTGGAGCGTGTGTATATGTCCAGCCGGAAAGAAAAAGTGGATGTCTCGCCGGTGGATGGTGAGAGATAAAGGATACACAGCGGTTGAGGAAAATTTACTGGACAAAATCTCCTCCGCTGTGTATAATGTGTGAGAATCAAATAAGACAGTTCGTGACCATCCTGTCTCTAAACAAAACTAGGGAATATTTGGGAAACAGGCTTATTTGGGTAAGTCTGTCTTTTTTTTGCGCGTAGAGAGGAAAATCGAGTGCCCGCATGAAGATTTGAGGAGCATCGCGCACAACCTGCGTGGTTACGGAAGAAAGAGGTAAAATGAAAGCGTTGGTATTATTCAGTGGAGGTTTGGACTCCACGACATGTCTCGCACTTGCAGTGCAAAAGTACGGACATGAAAATGTTCTGGCACTGTCGGTTACATACGGACAGAAACATCGGAAAGAAGTGGAGGCGGCAGAAAAGATTATTGCCTATTACAAGGTGAAGCATCAGGTATTAAACCTGACGGAATTGTTTGCAGAAAGCAATTGCTCGCTGCTTGTGCAGTCAGAGCAGGAGATTCCGCATGAATCCTATGGAGAGCAGTTGAAACGAAATGAGGGAGAACCGGTCTCTACTTATGTCCCATTCCGAAATGGGCTGTTCCTATCGAGCGCGGCGGCAATCGCACTCTCGCAGGGATGTGAAGTCATCTACTACGGAGCGCACAGTGACGATGCGGCGGGAAATGCATATCCGGATACATCCGTGGAGTTTCATAATTCAATTACAGATGCAATTAGAATCGGGAGCGGTGGAAAATTGGTAGTGGAAGCACCGTTTATCCGCAAGACAAAAGCGGATGTGGTGAGAATCGGTCTCTCGCTTCAGGTTCCTTATGAATTGACCTGGAGTTGTTACGAGGGCGGTGAGAAGCCGTGTGGTACCTGCGGTACCTGCATTGACAGAAAACGAGCATTTGAATTGAATCATGTAAAAGATCCATTAGATCAGGAGGAGTTATAAGATGAATGAAATATTATTTTTGAGTTCTGTTGTATTTTTCTTACTCGCAGTCGTATTGATGTACCGCTGCTTCGGGTGTGCCGGGCTGTACGCCTACGTTGGATTTGCCACAATCCTGGCCAACATCCAGGTGTGCAAATCCATTGAGTTGTTTGGGCTGTCCACTACAGCGGGGGCGGTTCTCTATGCGTCCACGTTCCTGTGCACAGATATTTTATCCGAGAACTATGGAAAAAAAGCGGCTGCGAAAGCAGTCTGGATCGGAGTTGTCGTGAATTTAATCTGGCTTTTCGGAACGCAGATTACGTTGGGATTTGAGGCGTCTGCAGCGGATTATGTCCAGCCGTCTCTGCAGGTGATATTTGGAATGGTGCCGCGCATTTCCTGCGCCAGCCTTTTGGCTTACATAATCAGCCAGAGGGTCGATGTATTTCTCTATCACCTGATCTGGAAAAAGACTGGGAATGAAAAACGCGGACTCTGGCTTCGGAACAACGGTTCGACCATGGTGTCACAATTGTTTGACACGGCAATCTTTACAACGGTTGCATTTGCAGGAACAATGCCGTCCGATGTCTTTTGGCAGATTATGTTTACCACATATCTGTTCAAGGCCATCATTGCCCTCTGTGATACGCCGTTCGCTTATCTTGCCAGAAAAATAAAGAGTGCAGATGAGAGAGACGGAGCGGAGGATGCCGTAGAGCAGGGTGCAGTGCAGCTTTAAAAGACAGGGAAAAGAGAACAGAGTAAAAATTATAGAAATGAGAGAGGAATAAAAATGAATCGAGAGAACGATGGTTTAAAACAGCTTGGAACAAAGACAAAATACAGTATGGATTATGCGCCGGAGGTGCTGGAGAGTTTTGAGAATAAGCATCCGGACAACGATTATTTCGTCAAATTTAACTGTCCGGAATTTACGAGCCTTTGTCCGATTACCGGACAGCCGGATTTTGCTACAATCTACATTTCTTATATCCCGGAGCGCAGGATGGTGGAGTCAAAATCGTTAAAACTCTATCTATTCAGTTTCCGCAACCACGGAGATTTTCATGAGGACTGTGTGAACATCATCATGAAGGATCTGATTCGTCTGATGGAGCCGAAATACATTGAAGTCTGGGGAAAATTCACGCCGAGAGGAGGAATTTCCATCGACCCGTACTGCAATTACGGGAAACCGGGTACGAAGTATGAGGAGATGGCGGAGAAGAGATTGTTCTGGCACGACATGTACCCGGAGAAGGTAAGTGCAAGAGGCGAATAATCTGCGCGGGGCGGCCTGGACGCCTTTTTGAATGGAGTGGAGATTGTTACAGAGGAATGCACAGCGGCGCGCTTGAAATTGACAGCGCGCCGTTCATTTGTTAAAATAGTGGCTCAGATGTAAGAAAGCAATTTTTGAAATGGAGCAGCTATGTTAAAAAAATTTTATCCCGGAGAATATCTGGATTCTACATATGTAATTGATTTTGACGGACTATATCAGGAGGGATACCGCGGTGTCATCTTCGATATTGACAACACCTTGGTTCCGCACGGGGCGCCGGCAGATGAGCGGGCGCTCGCCCTCTTTGCGCATTTGAAGGAACTCGGCTTCCGGGCAATCGTGCTCTCGAACAACAAGGAGCCGAGGGTGAAGATGTTTGCGGATGCCGTAGAGATTCCATATATTTTTAAGGCAGGGAAACCAAAACCAAAGAACTACGCAAGAGCGATGGAGACGATGGGGACGGAGCTGCGGAATACCATCTTTGTGGGCGATCAGATTTTTACCGACGTCTACGGTGCCAACCTCGCGGGAATCCGCACTATTTTAGTTAAGCCGCTCCACCCGAAGGAGGAAATCCAGATTGTGTTAAAGCGCTATCTGGAAAAAATTGTGCTGTTTTTCTACCGCAGACAGTTGAAAAAACAGGATAGATGAGGTAAAGTAGAGAATGGTGCCGAAAAGGCGTCAAAAGCAGGGAAAAGAAATCAGATATAAGAGAGAGGAATGGAAATGAAGATTGCAATCGGAAATGATCATGCGGCAACGGATTTAAAGTTTGTCATTGCAGATTATTTGAAGGAACTAGGACATGAGGTCGTAAATTTTGGAACTGACAATAACGACAGTTGTAATTATCCGGAGTTTGGAGAAAAAGTGGGACGCGCGGTAGTGGCAGGTGAAGCGGACTGTGGTATTTTAATCTGTGGAACCGGAGTCGGAATCTCCATCGCGGCAAACAAAGTGAAGGGTGTCCGTGCGGCGGTCTGCTCCGATACGGCGACAGCGCGTCTTGTCAAGCAGCACAACAATGCCAATATCATAGCATTCGGCGCAAGAATTGTCGGAACGGAATTGGCAAAAGACATCGTGAAGGCGTACTTAGACGCGGAATTTTTAGGTGGAAGACACCAGACGAGAATCGATATGATTCATGAAATTGAAGAAAAAAACTAGGAATTTATCAGGAAAATGGATAGATTTGGCAGGTTACACTGCATCATTGAGAAAAAAAACTTGAAATGTGAGCCTGTTTATTATAAAATAGAGAAATCAGAGAGCCTTGGGCTCGTACGCATTTTTTTAAGGAGGAAGTTGGAATGATTTCAGCAGGAGATTTCAGAAATGGTATTACAATCGAATTAGAGGGTAATATCTATCAGATTATCGAATTTCAGCACGTTAAACCTGGTAAAGGTGCAGCGTTTGTTAGAACAAAATTAAAGAATATCAAAAGTGGTGGTGTCGTAGAGAAGACATTCCGTCCAACCGAGAAATGCCCACAGGCACGTATCGACAGAAAAGATTATACTTATCTTTACGCAGACGGAGATCTGTATAACTTCATGGATGTTGAGACATACGAGCAGATTGCTTTATCCAAAGACGATATCGGCGATTCTTTGAAATTCGTAAAAGAGAACGAGAACGTTAAGATGTGTTCTCACAACGGAAGCGTATTTGCAGTGGAGCCTCCGCTTTTCGTAGAGTTGAGAATCACAGAGACTGAGCCTGGTTTCAAGGGTGACACAGCAACAGGAGCTACAAAGCCGGCTGTTGTCGAGACAGGGGCTACTGTTTATGTACCGCTGTTCGTAGAACAGGACGACATAATCAAGATTGATACCCGTACAGGTGAATATTTATCCAGAGTCTAAACGATGGGAATGTGCGCTGCAGGGCGCACTCAGAAAAGACGCATCTTTGTCAGAAGATGCGTCTTTTTTTATCGAATAGGAAATTCCTATTCGATAAAAAACCCTGGCGGGCGAGATGCGCACAGATGCGGCCGCTAATCAGCGCCGGAGGCGGAGCAGTGCAAAGACAGATCCCGCGGAGACAAAGAGCTGTCCGGCGAGCATCCCGAGCAGATAGGAGCGGATGCCAAAGACAGGAATGGCAAACAGCACAAACAGAATCCGAATCAGACAGGCGATGAGGTTGAGGCAAAAAGTGGTTCCGGGATGGCCGAGTCCGTGCAGGATGCTGCTTAAGGTGGTGCTTAGGAAAAGAAACGGACAGATCCAGCTCAAAGTGCGGATGAAAGTTCCGGCGAGGGCATTGGCAAAAATAAAATTTCCAATGAAATCTCCGGTCAATAAAAAGCCTGCGGTACATAAGAGCCCTAACATCGTGCAGGATACAATGGTCTTTTTGATGGCAAACCAGATTCTGCGGTAATCCTTTTTTGCCTCAGCTTCTGCGATGAGTGGAATCAGCAGGACAGAGACAGAATTTGTCAGCACGGTCGGAAACATGATGATTGCCATCGCCATTCCCGTCATGATGCCGTAGACACTTAAGGCGTCGGAACTGCTGTAGCCGAAGGTGCATAGGGCATGGGGAATCATGGTGTTCTCAAAACTTGAAAAAAGATTGAGGATGATTCGATTTCCGCTTAAGGGCACCGCCATGGAGAGCAGATTTTTGGTGCAGGAGCGGAGGTTTCCCGTAATTTTTTGAAACGGGGCGACACTCACTGCGAGCAGCATTCCGGCGAACTCCCCGAAGACGATTCCCCACATGGCGAGAGAGACGGTCGGCTCGAGATTTTTTTCCAGCATAATGATGTAGATAAAATAGGCACTGCCCACTCTTACAATCTGTTCTAACAGTTGAGAGAGCGAGGGAATCAGCGCCTTTTTTAATCCGTAAAAATAGCCGTTGATGCAGGCGTGAATACTGCAGGGCAGCAGCGTGAGGGAGAGAATTTTTAGCAGGGGTGCACACCGTGCTTCCTTTAGGAAGGAAGCAGCCAGAACATCCGCGTAGCGCCACAGGAAAAGTCCGGTTAAAACGGAGAGGGCGGAGGAAATCAGAAGCCCGGAAAATAGATACTGGCGGATGCCGTTTTGATTTCCTTTTGTCGCCTCCCCCGAGATAAATTTGGAGAGGGCGGTCTGAATTCCGGAGGAAGTTATGGAGATACAGAGTGCCATGACGGGGAAGACCAGCTGGTAAATACCAATCCCTTCTGCACCAATCGTGCGTGACAGGAATATCTTATAGAAGAAACCTATGATGCGGCTTATGATGCCGGCGAGGGTCAAAAGCAGTGTCCCGGTAATCAGAGGACTTTTGGTGAGTTTGGATAACGACAAGAGTGCCTCCAGACAGAAATAATAATTATCACAATATATGTTTGTTTTTACAAAAAAAGAACGAACTATAGAGGTAATATATAATATAGAAAGGAATGATGGACAATGAAAAGGCGGATTTATTTAGATAATGCGGCGACGACGCAGATGTCGGTGAGGGTGGAGGAGGCGATGCGGCCCTATCTGCGGGAAAATTATGGAAATGCTTCTACAATCTATGAGGAGGGGGAGCACAATAAGGAAGCGCTGAATAATGCCAGAAAAATCATTGCCCAGAGTATAGAGGCATCCCCGGAGGAGATTTTTTTTACCTCGGGGGGAAGCGAATCGGACAACTGGGCGGTCAAGGGAATAGCAGGGGCCTACAAGAAAAAGGGAATGCACATTATCACGGATAAGATTGAGCACCATGCAATTCTAAATTCCTGCGAGTATTTAGAGCGCCTCGGGTATGAGGTCACCTATCTCGATGTGGATTCCGACGGAATGGTGAATCCTGAGATGGTAAAAAATGCAATCAGGGATGATACGACGCTTGTAACGATTATGTTTGGAAACAATGAGGTGGGGACAATTGAGCCTATATTGCAGATTGGAGCAATCGCAAGGGAGAGGGGAGTGTTGTTTCACACCGATGCAGTGCAGGCGTATGCACAGGTGCCAATATCGGTCAGACATTATCCAATCGATATGTTGAGTGCGAGTGCCCACAAATTCCACGGGCCAAAAGGAGTGGGATTTTTGTACATCAGAGACGGGGTGATGATACCGTCCTTTATCCACGGAGGGAGCCAGGAGAGGGGAAAGCGTGCCGGCACGGAAAATATTCCGGGGATTGTCGGAATGGGGGAGGCAGCGAGGGCGGCGATGGAGGAGATGCCGCAGAAAATTCGCCATGAGACGATGCTTCGAAACTACCTGATTGAAAGAGTGCTGCATGAAATCCCCGGTGCAAGGCTTAACGGACATCGCACCAGAAGGCTGCCCGGAAATGCAAGTTTTAGCTTCCGCGGTGTGGAGGGCGCGGCACTGACGGTGCTGCTCGACGAAGAGGGAATCAGCGTGTCCTCCGGTTCTGCCTGCAACACGGGGGAGAGCCGGGTATCCTATGTGATTGAGGCGCTCGGTGTGGAGGAGGAGTATGCGCCGGGAACCGTGAGGATGACGCTGTCAGGTTTTTCCACAAGAAGGGAAATCGATGCTGCGGTGTTGTCCCTAAAGCAGAATGTAGCGATGTTGCGGGGATAAAATATCTTGTCCTCCGGGGGAATAGTTGGTATACTATTCTACGAATCAAAGGCGAGCGGGCACGAAAAGGACAGATGGGAGAGGAACACAAAGTCCCGCAGGAAATACGGATGAAATCATCAGGAAAGGTTTTGAAATAGAATGAGTAAGAAGAAAGTTGTAGTTGGAATGTCGGGAGGAGTGGACTCCTCCGTGGCAGCCTATCTTTTGAAGGAACAGGGCTATGATGTCATCGGTGTGACGATGCAGATCTGGCAGGAGGAGGACGAATTTACACAGGAAGAGAATGGCGGCTGCTGCGGACTGAGTGCGGTGGACGACGCGCGAAGAGTGGCAGAGCGCCTTGAGATTCCGTATTATGTCATGAATTTTAGAAAAGAATTTCAGGAGCATGTCATCGACTATTTTACGGAGGAGTACCTTGCGGGGCGGACGCCGAATCCCTGTATCGCCTGTAACCGCTATGTAAAGTGGGAGGCTCTGCTGAAAAGAAGCCTTGAAATTGGAGCGGACTATATCGCGACCGGCCATTATGCGAGAGTTGAACAGCTTGCAAACGGCAGATATGCCATCCGCAATTCGGTGACGGCAGCAAAGGATCAGACCTATGCGCTTTACAATCTGACACAGGAGCAGTTGGCGCATACGCTGATGCCGGTCGGGGCGTACACAAAGGACGAGATTCGAAAAATTGCGGACGAGATTGGGCTTATGGTAGCCCATAAGAAGGACAGCATGGAGATTTGCTTTGTGCCGGATGATGATTATGCAGGTTTTTTGGAAAAAGAGAGACCGGGGCAGATTCCGCCACCGGGAAACTTTGTGCGAAAAGATGGGACAATTGTAGGAACACACAAGGGAATTACGCACTATACCATCGGGCAGAGAAAAGGACTTGGCATCGCTCTCGGACATCCGGTTTTCGTGTCGGAGATTCGCCCGGAGACGAACGAGGTCGTGCTCGGGGAAAATGAAGATGTATTTACAAATGTCTTATATGCGAATCATTTGAATTTTATGGCGATTCCGGACATAGAGACGGAGGAGACGCTGCTCGCTAAAATCCGGTATTCTCACGCGGGTTCGATGTGCAGAGTCATCCGCATGGAAAAGGATTTGGTGCGCTGTGAGTTTGAACAGCCGGTGCGCGCGGTCACACCGGGACAGGCTGTCGTGTTCTACCAGGGCGACTACGTCGCGGGCGGCGGCACAATCTGCTAGTCCGCAGGGGACGCACCCTTTTGTTCGCAGGGGACGCACCCTTTTGTTCAACGGGGACGCACCCTTTTGTTCAGTG
>CAZBUW010000085.1:0-13523 GCA_964495195.1 uncultured Roseburia sp. | reverse complement strand
AGAAGAATCATATTTTAACAAGTGTGCTAACATTTTAGGGCTTGTTAAATCGTTGATTGCTACTACTTCGTATCCTTCTGCTCCGAACATCTGTCTGAAAGCAAGACGACCGATACGGCCGAAACCATTGATTGCTACTCTTACTGCCATTTTAATTCCTCCTAGAATTGTAAAAATTAAATTTACTTTTATGGGATATGAACTTCCCACGCTTTTTATATTTTAACCAATTTCCTCCTAAAGTTCAAGCCCTTTTCTGTAGTTTGTTAAAATTTTCACTAAATCGACAAATTTGGTTTCCTTTTCATCTATTTTGTACAAATTTTCGTACATGGGCTTCTTTTTTCTCTCCATATCAGCTATATTATCTAAGAGTATTGACAAAATCCATTTTTTTCAAACAACTGATACACGGAGGTACAAAATGAGCGATATTTCAAATATGTGGGATGTCCATATGCACAGCCAGTTTTCCGGCGACAGCAGCACCCCGCAGGATCTCATGATTGCTGCTGCCACAGACCGTGGGCTCGCCGGCATCTGCTTTACCGATCATCTAGACATCGACTATCCGGGCAACCCGGATGAATTTCTGCTGGATCTGCCAAATTACACAGCATCCGTCCTCGCCATGCAGGAGCGCTATGCGGGGAAACTCCCCGTCCGGCTCGGCATCGAACTTGGTCTGCAGCCACACCTTGCCGCTCTGCACAGGGACATCTTAGCGCAGTATCCCTTCGACTTTGTGATTGGCTCCTCCCACGTCGTGCACGGAGTCGATCCCTACTACCCTGTCTTCTATGAGGGAAGGGAGGAAAAATCCGCCTACCGCGAGTACTTTGAGTCCATCTTAGAAAACATCAAAGCGTTTGACGGCTTCGATGTCTACGGGCACATCGATTACGTCGTGCGGTACGGCCCCACGAAAAATGCGAACTACGACTGGCTCGAATACCGCGACGTCATCGACGAGATTCTAAAGCTTCTGATTGCAAAGGGAAAAGGGATTGAACTCAACACCGGCGGCTTCAAATACGGTCTCGGACACCCGAACCCGACCGAGTCCATCATCACCCGCTACCGGGAGCTCGGCGGCGAAATCATCACCACCGGAGCAGATGCGCACAAAAGCGAGCACGTCGCTTTCGACTTTGAAAAGGTGCCGGATATCCTGCGCGCCGCCGGCTTTCGCTACTTTACTGTATTTAAAGAGCGCAAACCGGAATTTATCAAACTGTAGCGTAGTTCTTATCTGAGGCAGTACTTTAAGACTTCCTCCACTCTCCTCACCGGTATGATTTCGAGTTTTTGAAGGACTTCCTCCGCAACGTCCTTCAAATCATCCATGTTTTCTTCCGGTATCAGCACATGCCTGATACCGGCGCGCTGTGCGGCTAAAAGCTTCTCCGGAAGCCCGCCGATCGGCATCACGGTACCGCGCAGGGACACCTCCCCCGTCATGGCAATCTCCGGGCTGACCGCGCGTTTCGTCACCATGGAGGCAAGCGCTGTCGTCATTGTGATTCCCGCGGAAGGGCCATCTTTTGGGATTGCACCGGACGGGACATGAATGTGAACATCCATCTTATCCCAATCCTCCGTCTCCCTCTCATATTTTTTGCGAATCAGGCTGAACGCAATCTGGGCTGACTCCTGCATGACATCTCCAAGCTGACCTGTAATGGTGAGTTTTCCGGTTCCCGGCACCATCTGCGTCTCGATGAACAGGATTTCCCCGCCCGCCTGTGTCCATGCAAGTCCTGTGACAACCCCCGGCTGCTTCTTCTGCAGAATCTGTTCCCTGTGAATCGGTCTCGCATCCACATATTTCTCGAGTTTCTTTCCGCTGATGCTGATTGTCTCCTCTTTTCCGCTGACTAACTCCACCGCAACATTTCTGCAGATTGTCTCCAGCTTCTTCTTCAGTTCACGGACTCCGGCTTCCATCGTGTACTCATCAATCAGACTCCGCAGCGCCGCATCGGTAATTTTCAGCTGCGTTCTGGAAATTCCGGTATTTTTCAAAGCTTTCGGTATCAGGTGCTTCTTCGCTATCTGGAATTTTTCAATGGAGGTGTACCCCGGGAACTGTATCTGCTCCATTCGGTCTAAGAGCGGCCCCGGAATGGTATCTGTCGCATTCGCCGTGCAGACAAACAGGACATCGGAGAGATCGTACGGCACATTCATATAATGATCCGTAAAATTATTGTTCTGCTCCGGGTCTAAGACCTCTAAAAGCGCGCTCGCCGGATCTCCGTTGTAATCCTGTGAAAGCTTGTCGACCTCATCTAAGACGACCACCGGGTTGGACACACCGCTCTTTCGGATGCCATCCATAATTCTTCCCGGCATCGCTCCGACATAAGTTCTTCTGTGTCCGCGAATCTCCGCTTCATCCCGCACACCGCCTAAACTGATTCGTATATATTTCCTGCCGAGGGCATCCGCTATGCTCTGCCCGATGCTGGTCTTTCCGGTTCCCGGTGCCCCAACGAACAGCAGGATGGAACCGGACTGCTTCTTGCTCAGCGCCATCACTGCGAGCTGACCGATGACACGGTCTTTGACTTTCTTTAAACCGTAATGGTCTTTGTCTAAAACTTTACGCGCCGCTTCCAAATCAATCTCCGGCAGAGGATGCTTCTTCCACTCCAGCCCTGTCACAAAGTCGAGGTAGTCGTACAGCAGCCCGTACTCATGTGACTCTTTTCCCTCCTGCTTCATGCGGTTTAAGACTTTTTTTGCCTCCTTCTCCGCCTCCTCGTTCATCCCGGCCTCATCAATCTTCTTTTCGAACCGTCTCACATCCGTAATATTCTCCGGGTGCATCTCATCCAACTGATTCTGTAAAAATTCAATCTGGCGTTTCAGCGCCTCCTCACGGTAAATCTCCTCATGTTTCTGCCGGACTGCCAGTTCTGCCTCACCGCCTACCCTGTTGACCGCAATCATCTCGTAGATTGCCTTCTCAATCAGATCAATCCGTTCCGAGGTTGTGTTCTTCTCGAGCAGTTCATATTTCTGAATCAGATTCAGGTTCAGCACGGAGGACATTCCGACTGCCGCCTCATTAAAATTTGTCCACTGCACGACATAGGTTCGCGCCACAATCCCCCACTGATACTGGCTGGTAAAATTTAAAATGTCCTCTTTGAGTTTCATGAAACGGCGCTGATACTCTTTTTCCTCCACATTCTTCACTTCCGGTATCGGTTCAATCTCCGCCTGAATCTCACCCTCCTCAACCTCTATGGAAGAGATTCTGACACGCTCTGTCATCTGAAAACCAACTGCCCCGTCGGCATCCTTCTCCCGCACGAGACCCGACACTCCGATGGAATAGAAATCCTCCGGCACAATCTTCTCTCTCTCCTTCTGCTCCCGCAAAACCAGAAAGACGACTCTGTCATTCACTTCAACGTCCGGTATGCCAAGCTCCTCAAGGGATTCCCTCTTGAAATAATAATTGACATCCGGAAGCACCAACATATTATAAACCGGAATTATATACATATTCTGATCACTCCTCTTCGTTATTAGCACTCCAATGTCTCGAGTGCTAATTTATTATAAATAGGCTAACACATTAGTGAAAAATGTCAATAGAATTTAGAAAAAGTTTACGAAAAAAGGACTTCCCCGATAGGGAAGCCCCATTTTTCTTCCGCTCCGCAATCAGACGGGCGGTAATCTTTATTGAAAATATGCAACTCCTGATTCGAACAACTTAAGATCCTGCTCTCCGTAAATGTTGATGGCAACGCTTCTGTCGCGTCTCTCGGAGTGTGCCATCTTGCCGAGGACACGTCCGTCCGGGCTTGTGATTCCCTCGATTGCCATGTAGGAACCGTTGATATTCCACTCCTCATCCATAGTAGGAACTCCCGCCTCGTTGACGTACTGGGTCGCCACCTGACCGTTTGCAAACAGACGGTCTAACCATTCCTTCGGTGCAACGAAGCGTCCCTCTCCGTGGGATGCCGGGTTGCAGTAAGTCTTTCCGAGTTCTGCCTGCGCCAACCATGGGGATTTGTTTGTCACTACCTTGGTGTATACCATCTTGCTGATGTGGCGGCCGATGGTGTTGTAGGTCAAGGTCGGCGAATCCACTGACTGCGGACGAATTTCCCCGTAAGGAACGAGCCCTAACTTGATGAGTGCCTGGAATCCATTACAGATACCGAGTGCAAGTCCGTCCCTCTCATTTAAGAGCTTGTTGACAGCTTCCGCCATCTTCGCATTGCGGAATGCGGTGGCGAAGAATTTCGCGGAACCCTCTGGCTCATCCCCTGCGGAGAATCCACCCGGGAACATGATAATCTGCGACTGGTCGATTGCTTTTACAAATTCCTCCACAGAATCGCGGATATCTTCCGCCTTCAAGTTTTTAAATACTTTTACAATTGTATTTGCACCTGCGCGTTCAAATGCCTTCGCGCTGTCATACTCACAGTTAGTTCCCGGAAATACCGGAATAAACACGGTCGGTTTTGCCACCTTGTTCCTGCAGACATAGACGCTGTCCGCCTTGTAGAGTCCGCTCCAAACCTCTTGCTTATCCTCCGTTGCACGGGTTGGGAATACTTTTTCCAAAGTGTTAGTCCATGCCGAAAGTGCCTCCTCCATTCCGATTGTGACATCGCCGTACACAAAGTCCTTCGTGTCGTTCACTGCTCCGACGATGGTGTGGCAGGCGGTCAATCCCTCCGCCTCCAACGCAGCCTTCACCTCTGCAATTTTCTCAACCGGAACCTCCGCCACAATGTTTCCGAATCCCGGTGCAAACATAATCTCCCGTGAGACTTCCGGATTGATGGTGACACCGATTTTGTTTCCAAATGCCATCTTGCTGACCGCAGCCACAAGCCCCTTTGCGTCAAGAGCATAGGCGGATACGACAGCTCCGGCCTGAATCATGGCGTGAACGGCGCTGTACAGCTTCATAACCTGCTCGTAGACAGGAAGGTCGTACTGATCTTTTTCAATCTTAAATAATACCAGCTGATCTCCTGCCGCCTTCAACTCCGGTGTGATGATATCTTTTTCCTTAGCGACATCCACAGCAAAAGATACCAGAGTAGGCGGTACGTCGATATCGTTGAACGTTCCGGACATGGAATCCTTTCCACCGATGGACGGCAGGCCGAAACCAATCTGTGCATTGTAAGCTCCGAGCAAAGCTGCAAACGGCTGGCTCCAACGCTTCGGCTCCTCATTCATTCTGCGGAAATACTCCTGGAATGTGAAACGGACCTTACTGTAATCACCGCCTGCCGTCACGATGCGGGATAAGGATTCGAGCACCGCATAAACCGCTCCGTGGTATGGGCTCCAGCTCGACAGATACGGATCAAATCCGTAGGACATCATGGTCACGGTGTCCGATTTTCCCTTCATGACCGGAAGTTTTGCGACCATGGACTGTGTCTCCGTCAACTGATATTTTCCGCCGAACGGCATGTATACACTGTTCACACCGATGGAGCCGTCGAACATCTCGACGAGTCCCTTCTGGGAGCATACGTTTAAGTCAGCAAGCTCTTTTAACCATGCCTCTTTGATATTGCCTGCTTCCACCTCTTTGGCAATCGCCTCTGTTCCAATCTTATTCAGATAGTTATCCGCCGGGTCTGGCATATCTACCGCAACGGAAGTCTCCTGATGCGCCCCGTTGGTGTCTAAGAATGCGCGGGAGATGTTGACTACCTCTTTTCCTCTCCAGCTCAAGACAAGTCTCGGCTCCTCTGTTACGACTGCAACCTCAATCGCCTCTAAGTTCTCCTCTTTTGCATAGCCTAAAAATTTATCTACATTTTCCGGGGATACAACTACAGCCATACGTTCCTGGGACTCTGAGATGGCAAGCTCCGTTCCGTCGAGACCTGCGTACTTCTTCGGAACTTTATCTAAATCAACGCGGAGTCCGTCTGCTAATTCACCGATGGCAACGGATACCCCGCCCGCACCAAAATCGTTACATTTCTTGATGATGTAAGCGACTTCCTCGCGGCGGAACAATCTCTGGATTTTGCGCTCGGTAGGAGGATTTCCCTTCTGAACCTCCGCTCCGCAGACTGCTGTGGATTCCGTGTTGTGCGCTTTTGAAGAACCTGTCGCACCACCGATTCCATCGCGCCCGGTGCGTCCGCCGAGGAGAATAATCTTATCGCCCGGATCGGATGTCAGTCTCTGTACGGCGCGTCTTGGCGCTGCTCCTAAGACCGCGCCGATCTCCATGCGCTTTGCAACATAATTCGGATGATAAACCTCTTTGACATATCCGGTTGCAAGACCAATCTGGTTTCCGTAAGAACTGTATCCATGTGCTGCTTCACGCACGAGTTTTTTCTGGGGAAGCTTTCCCTCGATGGTGTCTTTCACCGACACGGTCGGGTCTGCAGCTCCTGTGACGCGCATCGCCTGATAAACATAGGTACGTCCTGACAACGGATCGCGGATTGCTCCTCCGAGGCAGGTTGCAGCGCCACCGAAAGGCTCAATCTCCGTCGGGTGGTTGTGTGTCTCATTCTTAAAGTTCACTAACCACTCCTCCGTCTTGCCGTCCACTTCTACCGGCACAACAATGGAACATGCATTAATCTCATCGGACTCCTCCTGATCGTCTAACCTGCCCTCTTTTTTCAGACGCTTCATCGCCATCAGCGCGATGTCCATCAGGCAGACAAACTTGTCGGAGCGCCCTGCATAAAGATTCTTATGTGTAGTTAAATAATCCTCGTAAGTCGCCTCCATCGGAGCCTTGTAAAATCCGTCATCGAATTTGACATCCTTAAGCTCGGTAGAGAATGTCGTGTGGCGGCAATGGTCCGACCAGTAGGTGTCGAGCACACGAATCTCCGTCATGGAAGGATCGCGCTTCTCCTCATTCTTAAAATAATTCTGGATATGCAAAAAATCCTTGAAGGTCATAGCCAGATTCAAAGAACCGTAAAGCTCTTTGAGCTTTGCCTCCGGCATATCCGTAAATCCGTCAAAAATCAAAACGTCAGCCGGCTCCTCGAAACTCTGCACTAAAGTCTCTGGTTTCTCAAGACCAGTCTCGCGCGAATCCACCGGGTTGATACAGTGGTTCTTGATAGCGGAAAGCTGTGCCTCATCCACTTCACCCTCAATCACATAGGTCACTGCAGTACGGATGATCGGCTCCTCGTTCTCATTCAGCAATTTTACACACTGCTCTGCGGAATCCGCCCTCTGATCAAACTGCCCCGGTAAAAACTCCACGGAGAACACTTTCGCCCCCTTCGCCTCAAAAGTCTCCTCGTAGATGTCATCTACAGGCGGCTCGGAAAAAACAGTCACTAACGCCTTCTGATAAGTTTCCTCCGAAATATTCTCAATATCGTAACGAACCAGCTCTCTTACCCCTGTCACAGTATTAATTCCAAGATAACTTCTGATCTCAGACTGAAGTTCCTTCGCCTTTACCGCGAAAGCCGGTTTCTTTTCCACATATACTCTTCGTACGTTGCTCATAAATATACCTCCTGAAAAATCCATAACCTTTTATCAATGCAGCGCAAATACGCCCATGTATCCTCTATTTTCTAATCTAGTATAGCATAGCGTTTTCAATTAGCATAATTAATATATTTAATGCTTTTTATAAGTTTAAATAATGATTGACACAATTATTAGCATACCTTATAATTATAAGAACTTATACTACTTTTTTTATAGATAAGAATCCGGAGGAATAAAATGGATATCAATTATGAACTTTATAAAGTCTTTTACTACGTTGCAGCTTCCCTGAGTTTTTCGGAGGCGAGCAAGCACCTCTTCATCTCGCAGTCGGCAGTCAGCCAGTCAATCAAGACTCTGGAAAAAAAATTAGGTCAGCCGCTCTTTATCCGCAGTACGAAAAAAGTGCAGCTCACCCCTGCCGGAAAACTTTTACTGAAACATATCGAGCCTGCGATGAACCTGATTCAGCGCGGCGAGAACCAGCTTTTAGACAGCAATCTGCTCGGGTTAGGTCAGCTCCACATCGGCGCAAGCGACACCATCTGCCGCTACTTTTTAGTTCCCTACCTAAAGCAGTTTCACAAGAAATTTCCGAATGTGCCGATTAAAGTCACAAATGCAACCTCATTAAGCTGTGTAGATTTATTGGAGAAGGGAAAGGTCGATCTCATTGTCACAAACTTTCCGAACTCCAATCTCAATCACTCTTATATCCAAAAAACGGTGTTTCACTTTCAGGATGTATTTATTGCCAACCCTGCCTACTTCAATCTGAAACAGCAGGAACTTTCTCTGCAGGAGCTTCAGCAGTATCCGATTCTGATGTTAGACCGCAAGAGCACGACGAGCGAATTTCTGCACAATCTCTTTCTGCAGCATCAGTTAGAGCTGGTTCCTGAAATTGAGCTCAGCAGCAATGATCTCTTGATCGACCTTGCCCGCATCGGTCTCGGAATTGCCTTTATCCCGGACTATTGCCTGACTAACGATTCAAAAGAACTGTTCGTTTTAAAGACGAAGGAAAAAATGCCAGTCCGCCAGATGGTGGCCTCCATCAATCCAAGTCTCCCACTTTCAGCCTCCACGGAGGAATTCTTAAATCTTTTGCCCTCGGTATGATGACTCTGTACCGTCTATAAAAAGAATTAACTTACAGTTCACAGTTTGTTCATATCTTTCTGATATAGTAGATTCATAAAGGAATGCCAAACAGATTTATTACTTGATAAATTTTTCATAATAGCCCAGATGTCTCCAGATGTCTGGGCACTCCTCATTTTAAGGGTCTTTTTTTAGATATTTTCAATCTGCCAGTCAATCGGCTCCATTCCATTTTTCTCTAAGAATTCATTTGCCTGACTAAAATGACGGCACCCGAAAAATCCGCGGTATGCAGACAATGGGCTCGGATGCGGCGCCTTCAGGATTAAATGCTTCGGATTTGTCAGCATCGGAATCTTGCTCTGCGCCGGTCTTCCCCAGAGCATATAAACAATCGGCCGATCCTGCGCGTTGACCGCCTGGATAATGGCATCCGTGAACTGTTCCCAACCGTGTCCCTGATGAGAATTTGCCTGATGTGCCCGGACTGTCAACACCGTGTTTAAAAGCAGCACTCCCTGGTCTGCCCATTTTTTCAGATAACCGTTGTTCGGTATCGCACAGCCTAGATCGTCGTGCAGTTCCTTGTAGATATTCTGCAGCGACGGCGGAATCTCCCTCTGGGACGGCGGCACGGAAAAGCTCAGTCCATGCGCCTGATTGACGTTGTGATATGGATCCTGCCCCAGGATCAGCACCTTCACATCGTGAAGCGGCGTAAAATGAAGTGCATTAAAAATGTCGTCCGCCGGCGGGTAGACGACCGTCGTATTATATTCCTCCCTTACAAACTGAAATAACGTTCTGTAATAAGGCTTCTTAAACTCCTCTGAGACCGCATCAAGCCAATCGTTTTCTATCATTCCCATCCTCTTTTGTCCTTTCTACCTCCTGACGGATACCCCTCGCTCTGCAAGGTATTTTTTTAATTCCATAATCTCTAGTTCTTTATAGTGGAAAAGAGAAGCCGCCAAAGCTGCATCCGCTTTCCCCTCTGTCAGCGCATCATAAAAATGTTCCTTCGTCCCCGCACCGCCGGAGGCAATGACAGGAATCGATACATTCTCCGCGATGAGACGCGTCAGCTCCAAATCGTATCCCGCTTTCGTTCCGTCGCAGTCCATACTTGTCAACAGGATTTCTCCTGCCCCCATCTGATCTGCCTTTCTTGCCCACTCGACGGCGTCGATTCCGACATCGATTCTTCCTCCGTTCTTATAGACGTTCCAACCGGAGCCATCTGCCCTGCGCCTCGCATCAATCGCGACGACCACGCACTGGCTGCCGAACTTTTCCGCTGCCTCGCTGATGAGTTCCGGACGGTTGATGGCGGCTGAATTGATTGATATCTTATCCGCGCCCTCGCGAAGCAGGATTCGGAAATCCTCCACCGTGCGGATTCCGCCGCCCACCGTAAACGGGATGAACACTTTCTCCGCCACACGGCGCACCATGTCGACCACCGTCTCTCTCTCATCCGAAGTCGCCGTGATATCGAGGAATACTACCTCATCCGCTCCCGCCTTATCATATGCCTCCGCAATCTCCACCGGATCTCCGGCGTCCTGCAGATTCACAAAATTAACCCCTTTCACCACGCGTCCGTTCTTCACGTCGAGGCAGGGAATAATCCTCTTTGTAAACATTACTTGCGCCCTCCCTGTATCTTCGAAAAATTCTGCAAAATCTTAAGTCCCACCGCACTGCTCTTCTCCGGATGAAACTGGCATGCAAAAATATTTTCCTGTTCTACGGAGGCATGAATGCAAGTACTGTATTCCGTTGTCGCCTTTACAATCGCCTCGTCCTTTGCCTGCAAATAAAAAGAGTGTACAAAATAGACATACGCATTCTCCGGGATATCCCAAAAGAGTCTGCCCTGATTCTGCAAATGCAAAGAATTCCAGCCAACGTGCGGAATCTTTAACCCTTCCGCGTCCGGGATGCGCTTTACCGCGCCCTCTAACAGATGCAATCCTTCCACGCCAGAGCTCTCATCGCTCCCCTCAAAGAGAAGCTGGAGTCCCAGACAAATTCCGAGGAATGGGGTCTTCCTTTCTGCGACTTCCCGAATCACCTTGTCAAGTTCATACTTTTTCAGATGTTCCATCGCGTCCCCGAAAGCTCCAACCCCCGGAAGGATCACCTTGTCAGCCTTTAAAATCTCTTTTGCATCTCTCGTCAGGACACACTCCTGCCCGATTCTGTGCAATGCCTTTTCTACACTCTTGATGTTTCCTGCATCATAATCAATTACTGCAATCATTCCTCCGCCACTTTCTGCAGACCTAAGGAATAAATGATCTCATAAACCGCCAGAGAATAATCTTCCCTGTCCCGAAGTCCATACATCTCCCGTGCCTGCTCTGCTGTCACTCCAAATTGTTCCATCAATGCATTTTCCGCATTCTGCTCTATCAACCCAAGTTCCACGGTACAACCATATTTCTCCGCATCCCCATAATTGATATCATATCTTCCAATTACACAAATCAATGCATCCAGTGCCATATCAAAATCATTGTACTGTGCAAAAATCTCATATGCCTCGTACTGGCTCTGTAAGGAGGCAAGAATACGAATCTTCTGATACAGTTCCTCATCCTCTTCCTTTATCTCAATTCCGCCAATCTCCGCGTAAGCTGCTGTATAATCACCAGAGTCGAGCTCCTTCTGTGCAATATTTATGCTTGAGGAATAGTTTACCAGATTACTGCCTAGTATGACAAGCAGCAAAATAGATGCAGACATGGCAAACATTAAAATAACCGGTTTTTTCGGCAATGGAGGGGTATTGTCCTTCTCCTTCGGCTTCTTTTGTTTCTTCTCTTTCTTCTCCTTTGCCTTCTTCTCCTTCTCCTTTTTCTTCTGCTCTTTCGCCTCTTTTTTCTCCTGAGCTTTCTTCTCCTTGGCTTCTTTTTTCTCCTGTTTGAGCCTTGCCTTCTTCTCCTCCTCTGTCTCCACATGTTCCTCAGGCTCTGCCTCTCCGCCGCCCTCGCCGCTTAAAGCCGCCAGAATCTCCATGTTCTCATCCGACAGTTCCTGTATCTCATTTGAATCCGAAGTGATTGGAATCTTCTCGTTCTTTTTCCCGTCCGCTTCCTCCTCTTCCTCATCTTCTCCAAACAAAACCCTGCTGAGTTTTTTGAGAAAGCCTTTCTTCTCTTCGCTCTCCCCATCCTTTGCTTTCTTTTCTTTCTTCTTTGCCTTCCTGCCTTTTGCCTTCTCTTCTTCCTCCGCCTCTTTCATCTCTTTTAAGGCACCGAGACTGTTGTTCCCGGACTGGATCATCTCACCGAGTTCTGCAAAGTCCTCATCACCGTCGAACAGAGATACCAAATCCACCTCATCTGCAAAGACTCCCTTCGGCTGCTCATTCTCACTGTCAGACTCCTGTGCCGTCATCATTGCAAGTTCATCCCCATCCAGCGAATCCGAAAGGGTATCGACCATAAAATCAGAAGCTCCTCCATCCTCTGTGACCGTCTCATCTGCCAAAGGCTCCGCACTTCCCTGCGGTTCTGTCTCTTCCATCATCTGTTTTGCTCCGTTGACGATTCCACTTAAATCGTCCAAAAAGCTCTGGTTATCGCTGGCAGCCTCAACCGTCTTTGATTCCCGGGAACCTTCCGGCGGAACACCTTCCGCGGTCTCCAATTCCTTTTCAAAATCAAGCAAAAAACCATCGTCATCATCCTCAAGCAGTTCGTTCTCAAAATCCTCCAGAAATTTCTGCTCGAACTGCACCTGCTTTTCCGCTGCATCTTCCGGACCATTCGCCTTTTTTGCAGACGTCGCTGAATTCAATAAATTGTCCAGATAATCTTCTGATTTACTCATCGTGCACCTCCGGTCCCACTATAACTTAATGGAGGATGTGATGAATCATCACACCCCCTCTTCACTTTAATCTTTATTTGCGCTTTCCTCAATCAACTTGTCGATGGCCGAAACCAGATTTCCGATTTCCGGCTTTGTCAATTGGGCATCCGCTCCTAGCTGCTCCCCTTTTCTTCTCATCTCATCATTGACGAGGGAGGAGAAGATGATTAACGGAATATCTTTTAATACGTCGTCTGATTTTACCAGCTTAGTCAAACGATGTCCGTCCATCAACGGCATCTCGATATCAGTGATAATACAGTGAACCTTATCGCGCACATTACCTTCGCTCTTCATCTCACGAAGCTTGTCCCACGCTTCCTGTCCGTTTGCATTGACAATCAAATGTGTATATCCGGACTTTCTCAGACAGTCCGTAATCAACTTGCTCAGAAGCGGCGAATCCTCTGCGATTAAGATTGGGGAATCGCCTCTCTCTCTCCTGTCCTGCATACTTTCCACATCGGATACCTTAAGTCCTGTCTCCGGGCTGATATCTGTCACAATCTTCTCAAAATCAAGAATGACTACCAACTTCTCACCCAATTTGATAATTCCGGTGGAAGCACTGTTGTCCTCCGTATTGATTGTCGCGTCCGGTTTGATGATGTTCTCCCATGACACACGATGAATTCCAATGACCTGATCCACATGAAACGCGATATTTAACTTATTAAAATTCGTTATGATGAACAGTCCGCCTGCCTCCGCCGGCGGCATACCCAGACATCTCTTCAAGTCCACAACTGTCATCATCGTATCACGCGGCATAAAAATCCCCTCCACGCTCGGATGTGGATTTGGAATCGGTGTAACCGGCTGATAGGTCAATATCTCACGTATCTTCGCCACATTGATTCCGTAATGATTCTCTCCTAATGTAAATTCTAAAACTTCTAATTCGTTCGTACCTGTCTCTAATAGAATATTTGTATCCATCGCGCATCTCCTCCTGTGGACTTCAAATTATATCTCTTGCACTCATTACATCGTGATTTCATCACTCAATAATTTCGTCGTTCGACGAACACGCAAGCGTGTTCTTCTCT
>CAZBUW010000084.1:0-13533 GCA_964495195.1 uncultured Roseburia sp. | reverse complement strand
TCATACTGGGAGATTTTTTTAATTGTCAAATCTCATGTTCTATAGGAATGCTTTTCATATGTCCTCTATTATATCGTTTTCGCCTCCGTTCGTAAATACAAAAAAGGGGCTGTCGGTAAATACCGTTTTTTAGCTTCTAAATCTTAAAATAAGAATCTCCTGTAGAAATCAGTGTTTTTTATACCTGATCTTCTACGGGAGATTCTTATTTTTTCTTCTAGACCTTCTTTCAATTATCATTGTATACATTCTATGCATCCATCTAATAACTTGTACTTTTTATTAAATCTTGAAATATACTTTCCATGTATGTCATGAGTTATCATGATTACAGTGCATGGCATATCAAACAAATTATTCATAATACTATCAGCTGTGTCTGAATCTAATCCAGTAGTTCCCTCATCAATTACCAAAATACATTTATTTCTAATAACAGCTCTGGCAATAGCTATTCTATATTTTTGGGGAAATTTTATTTTCAAATCCCTCTCATAATTACCAATACCCTTCAATAATTTTGTTCCTTCATCATATAATACCATATCAAATTCTCCTTTAATTAGTGGCTGCTGATTAAGTCCAACCCAGACTTAACCAAGCAGTTTCCACCTTGAAAATTTCATACAGATAACGTGAAAAACCCATTCGGTATTTTTAGTAATGTCATTCTAATTACTCAACATTATCATCATAAATAGAAAACCATAAATACGAAGTGAACAACTCTCCTTTTTCTTCAGATTCAAATTTCCCCCTCATTTGTTCCATCATATTTAAAACATTTTTCAATCCTACTCCTGTACTCTCTAAATCACTTTTTTCTTGTTCTATAATATTCTTTATAAAAATACCTGCAAATCCTTCTCTATATATTGTCCCAATTTCAACTTCAGTATTATTCTTACCATATTTACAAATATTTGAAATCAGATTGTTAATAATTCGACCGAGGAAGTTTGTATTCACTGCTACATTGACCTTTTCCCATTTAATTTTATTCGAATTAACCTTAAAACCCTGTCCCTCCATCACAACACAAAAATCAGATAAATAATCTTCCAATGCACTTTCAAATAACTCCTTAGGTTCTAGCGTCACATCTTCTAGGTTATTTAATATAGATAAGTCAAAGATTTGGTCTGTCAACTCTTTAATTTCGTTCGCCTTATAAATAACCTTTTCAATATGTTCTTCTCTTACATTCCCATCATTATTTTCAATTTTTATTATTTCTGCATATGTTATTAATCCTGTCAATGGTGTTCTTAAATCATGTGCCATACTCCTAATAATATTTTCTTTATCTTTCTTCAACTCAGCCTCTCTTTTTTCAGACAGTTCTAAATCATGTTGAAGATTATATATAACACGCCTTATAGAAAAATATGTAAATAATAGTCCTAATATAATAGCAACTAGTGCCGACACAATAGATAAAGTTTCATAATATTTTTCCGCAAAAGATGCATATATAAATACATCAACTACACAATCTGAAAATTGTACAGGAACAAAATACTGCCATGTATTATGAAGGCTTTCAGAAGCATTTCCATCCATAATAAGACCATCTATATATGTAACTCCATATATAAGTTCCCGTTCCTTTGAGACTGTAAAATAAGTAATATTTTTCTCTTTTATCCAATCTACTAATTGGTCACAATCATTTACAGCGATTTCATTTTCGAAAATATAGTTTTGCAAACTCTCAACATAGGGTTTTTCGGAGTTAACAATATAGGAAGAAGTTTCAAAGTAATAATTCATTACTTCCTTACCCAAATAGTAAAATCCAGAATAAGCGATAAATGCTAAACACATTGTGCTAATAACTAGAACATTTAACTTTTTGACTATTTTTGAAAAGTTATATTTCAAATCTATACCCCTTTCCCCAAATAGTCTTAATAGAACCCTTTGATATTTCTGCTTGTTCTAATTTATTACGCAAATTTTTGATATGTACCATAACCGTATTGCTAGATGAGTAAATATATTCATCTTCCCAAACGCTTTCAAATATATTTTCAACAGAAAAAATCTTATTAGGGTACTTTAAGAATAGTAGTAAGATTTTGTATTCAGTTTCAGTCAAGTCCAATACGTTTCCATCTATCATGACATCATTTCTATGAGGACATATAGCGATATTGCCTACTTCTATCCATTCACACTCATTTATATTTTCTGACATTCCTACCATTTGATCATTGTAAATTTTAAATCTTCTTATCAAAGCCTTTACTCTTGCTATTAATTCAATATAAGAAAATGGTTTAACCAAATAATCGTCCCCACCAGCGGATAAACCTTCAAGTTTATCTGTATCAGCAGATCTTGCCGTTAAGAACAAAATTGGAACTACTGATGTTTCCCTTATTCTTTTGCAAGTTTCAATACCAGATATCCCCGGCATCATAATATCAATAATTAGCAAATTATATGAGTCATCAAATTTTGAAATTGCTTGATTTCCATCAACAGCCTCTTCCACTTGATATCCTTGACTCTCCAAAAGAATCTTTACTCCTGACCTAATATCTGCATCGTCTTCTATTATCATTATTCGTTCCAATTTTGTTCACCTATCTTTTGTTTTTATTTTTTTTCAAATATGAAGCATAAATATATCTTTCATTCCCATTTATTTTAAACTTTGCCCACCCATTAGAAATCGAAATTACATGTATAATATCATCCTTATATACATACCCTACAGAACTATATTTTGAACCGGGACCCGTTCTTATATTTGCTTTACTCACAGTTACAATATAGTCAGTAGTAAATAATCTCTCACTTATTTCATCTGAATATAAATGAGGAAGATTTTCATCACCATACTCCAATTCATTTTCTATTATACAGTCAGCAGCATATACTTGCATACTCCCAAATGGCACAAACAATAATGTGCTTAACATCAAGCAAAAAATTCCTACTTTTTTTCCATAATTATTCCTCTCTCGTATCTAATTTTATTTTCTTATCAATCTAATTATGTTTTATTAGCTATATCACATAAACATTGGCGAGACAGTCTAACTGCCTCGCCAATGTTTAGTTATATCATTAATTCGCTACGTACACGGTATCCGCATTCTCTTCAATACACATACTACTATCTATATCTTTTTCATCAACGTTTTCTTTCTCACCATTATAATCGTCAATTTCTGAATAGCCTTCAGAATATGACGAGGATGTATCTTCCATTATATTTTCTTGATTAACTTCTGTAGATCCAGCTATTTTTTCTTTTTCTGTCTCTACTGCATTAACTGCAACCACGCAACTGAGAATAGCTAACATACATCCGCCAGCAATTAATAACTGTTTTTTTTTCATAAATGCCCCTTTCATTATAGAGAATATGAACCAGTATAAGTTATAGTATTAGCAGATGCATTTTCAATTCCAAATGAATACACCGCTGTACTCATGCTAGCTCCAAAAGTAACTGTTCCATTCCACCCATTTGTTACTTTTGTATTTGTAAATCTAAGTGATGAATTACTTGTCCTATTATGAAATGTCAAATAGCTAGTACCGGTTCTGCTCTGAGCAATATTTACATTCATTTTCTTTCCTGCACTAAGTGTATATTGATTAACACCATAAACATATTTTCCGGATTTAATAGTCCAATTAATATTTGAACCATATCTAGCCATCTTCATTGGTGCAGGATTGCTCTCCGAATACGGTTCATAATATCCAATAAACTGACCATTTTCATCTAATAATTCATAAACTTCTAATCCCATCTCCTTTTTCTCTTTATATTCGTTTTGAACCGGATTGTTGTAATCTCCATTCAATTCTTCTGCCATAACATTAGGATGATTTGTAACCACTACCAATGACAATACAAATACGAATGTCAAAATCCATTTGCCTAAATTTTTAACTACCTTCATAAATTACCCTCCTAAATGTATATTATTAATGTTACTTTTACATTTTAGATTACAATTATGAAGATTCCCCTAAAAAAAAGATGAAGAATTATGAAGATTGGTAGTCACAACTAAAACAAGAAGAATTACAGATTAACAATTTCACCACAAATTGAAAAAGAAAAATATTGTTCAGCTCCATCTATTTCTCCATTTGCTTCGATACTCATTCCTCCCGCCTCGTCATCTTCTTTTATATAACAGAATGGCAATTCTATTTTTTTCATATTCAACTTTACCCAACACCCTCATATGCATTCCTCTCACCTTGTAAACTCCAACTTTTTTGTTGAATTTTTTAAATCCTTTATCTTTTCGCCTTCAGTTTGTGTTGAGGAACTAATATTATTTCCGTTTTTTATAGATTGCATGTGCCAGAGCTAACTCCTTGCAATGTTGTCTTTAAAGAACCTACATATTCTATTTATTATACACTTGTTACCATTTGTTGTAAATTGAATAAAATCAAAAAAAGTGAACATTTTAATATTTGCTTTTGAATGATATTTATTGTATATTTTAAAACTCAGACAATCCTCACGTTACCACAAAATGTTATTTTTTTAATTCCAGAATAACGTTTTCTTTTCCCTTCCGGAATTCCGTAACGATTTCCTTTTACGTGTCTGTCGTATTTAGAAATAAGTTTCTTTCCATTCGGGCATACAGGATTACCTTCTGTATCTCTTCTAAAGTTTACTGCACAATAGAGGTTCGTTTCTGATAAAATTTCTGCTGACGGGTGATATAATTACCATAGGTGTTATTGATTAGTGGCATAACTAATTATACAAAAAATAGCTGAAGTCTCACAACCTCAGCTATTTTGGTTTCTTATTTTACAATCTTATAGTACGCTCTCGATGTCATCTTAAACACCAGATAGTAGATGACGGCAAAACAGAAAATTGTGCCGGCAACGCACTTACAAAACAGCACGGTGTCCGTCATATACAGCATGGAAATGAGCCTGCAAATCAGCGGGAATGCCGCCCAGACGTGGATTGCCGCGACCAGAAGCGGCAGGAAAAATACAATCCGCACCTGAGAGCGGATTGTCGCCCAGACCTCCCGTCTGCTCATTCCGACTTTCTGCATAATCTCAAAACGATGCTTGTCGTCATATCCCTCCGAAATCTGTTTGTAGAAGATAATGACCACCGTCACCATCAAAAACATGACCCCGAGGAAGATTCCGAGAAAGAACAGGCCGCCGTACAGTGCATAGAAACTGCTGTAGGACTGCTGCTTCCCATCCGCGTGAAAACTTTCCCATCCGTCACCCGCACGGTCTGCAAACGTCTCGTTTGCGACGGATTCCGCACAGGCTATCTTCTCCTGTGCCGTCCCCTCAATGTCGATGTAGAGGTTGCATTCATACATGGAGGCGTTCTCCCCATACGCCGCTTTCTGCGCTTCGAAGAGCCCGCGCACCGCGTCCATGTCCTTCACAACCACATAGTAGAGACCTCGGAGCGTATCCGCAAACATTTTTTCAGAGCCGGCTAAATATTTTCCCGTCTGCACCACCGAATAGTCCATGCCGCCGATTGTAAGGGTGTCATCGTCAAAAACGTCCTTCCCGTACAAAACTGCTTCATTCTCTGCAAGTTCCCCGATTTCATCCGCCTTAATCTTGTCATTCCCCGCGAGGAAATCCTCCTTTGTCATAATGTAAAACAGGTAGGAATTGTCCTCATCAAACATCGCCGGCAGTCCAAAGACATATTCCCCATTCTCTTTTACCGCCATGACAGAAAAGCTCCCCTCCCGGGTCACTCTTGTAATCATCCTGCCGTTCTCCCGGATCTGCTCCTTCACCTGACCGACAAGAACCTCCGGATCATAGTCTTCGGGCAGATCCTGATATTGGGCTGTTACGCAGATTTCCCCCCGGTACTTCGCCCCGATAATACTCTCCGATCCCAGATACAGGCACACCGTTCCCGACACCATGACTAACACCATCGTGGAGAGAATGCAGATGTTGGCAAGTCCGACTGCGTTCTGCTTCATACGGTAAAACATGCCGGATACCGCCGTAAAATGTCTGCTGTTGTAATAAAATTTCTTATTCCTGCGCAGCATTTTTAGCAGCGCAATGCTTCCCGCCGTAAAAAGGCAGTAAGTCCCGATAATGACGAGCAGCACCGCTAAGAAAAACAGCATAAGCACCTTCAGCGGGTTCTTCGTCGTGATTGCAATATAGTAACCCACGCCGATGCAGGCCACACCGAGGATGGCTAAAAGTGCCTTTGTCTTCGGTTCCCGCTCCCCGACGCTGCTGCCGGAGAGAAGTTCCACCGGATTCGCCAGCTTAATCTGAACCAGATTGTAGCAGTACGCTGCAAGATAGATCACTCCAAACAGGATGACAGACATCCGGATTCCGTCGAGCGACACATAGAATACAATGCTCTCCGATATGTGCATCAGCTTGTAGAGAAACATCATCATCAACTTTGAAAAAACAATGCCGAACGCCAATCCCCCCGCAATTGCAACTATAATTACAAACAGAGTCTCCAACAGCAGCATCCTCGCGATATGCCGCTTCTCCATACCAAGAATATTATAGATTCCGACTTCCTTTTTTCTGCGCTTGATGATAAAACTGTTGGTGTAAAACAGAAAAATGGAGGCGAAGAATCCGATGACATAGACCCCCATCGCAAGGATTATCTTGAGGTCGGTGCCGCCCGGCATACTCTCGAGACCGGAATTGTTGTTGAGGAAGACTATCATGTAAAACATCGCCACGGTCAAAATTCCGGTCAAAAGGTAAGGAATATAGAACTGTCTGTTATTCTTGATGTTCGTCCCCGCTAACTTCATGTACAGATTACTCATGACACTCACCGCCCGTCGTTAAAATTGTTAAGGTGTCGGAGATTTTCGCATACAGCTCCTCATTGTTCATATTTCCGCGGTAAAGCTGGTGGAATACCTCCCCGTCCTTGATGAAAAGGACGCGCTTCGCATGGCTCGCCGCCTTCGTGCTGTGCGTTACCATCAGAATTGTCTGCCCCTCGTCGTTAATCTGTCCGAAAAGTTTTAACATCCCGTCCGTCGCCTTCGAGTCGAGCGCCCCCGTAGGTTCGTCGGCAAGGATTAATTCCGGGTTGGTGATGAGTGCGCGCGCCACCGCCGCACGCTGCTTCTGTCCGCCGGACACCTCGTAGGGATATTTCTCTAAAATCTGCGTGATTCTAAGTTTTTCCGCAATCGGCGCAAGTCGCTGCTCCATCGCTCTCGGATGTTCCCCGGAGAGCACGAGCGGCAGAAAAATATTATCCTTCAGCGAAAAATTGTCCAGCAGATTGAAATCCTGAAATACAAACCCAAGATTCTCGCGGCGGAATGCGGAGATTTCTCTCTCCCGCAGGGCAGTGATATTTTTTCCGTTCAAAAGCACCTCCCCCTTCGTCGGCTTGTCGAGCGCCGCCAATATATTTAAAAGTGTAGTTTTACCGGAGCCGGACTCCCCCATGATTGCCACATACTCCCCCTGCTCCACGGAGAAGTTGATATTGTCGAGCGCCTGAACCTGATTGCCGCCAAACCTCGTCGTGTATATTTTCTTTAAATTGTTGACCTGTAACATTGACATAATCTTATCTTCCTTTCTATTCTTACGTCTTACGTGCGTCGTATCCTGAAAGATTCCTGCGGCCAGAGTGCCTCGCCCTGTATGCAGTATTGGGGACCGCAGTGCTCTTTTTGGAACATCCTCAGTGTAACAAAAAAGGAAAATGGAAGCCATGGAATTAGCTTACATTTTCCTGTCTTTTCTTACGCTTTTGTAAGATTAGAATTTTGTCTCCTTCCAAAAACCAATCGAGACTTTTGTTCCCCTGCCGACCTCCGACGAAATCGCGATGGTGTGGGACAGCTTCGATAAAACCTCGCTGCATAGATAGAGACCGATTCCGGTGGAGGTCTTGTCGGAGTGTCCGTTGTATCCGGTGTAACCTTTTTCAAAGACGCGCGGCAAATCCTCCGGCTTGATACCGATTCCGGTGTCCTCGATGACGAGGAAGAGCTCCTCGTCCGTGTCCTCAAGATAGATTCTTATGCTGCCCTGCGCCGTGTACTTGATCGCATTCGAGAGCACCTGCTCAACCACGAACTCGAGCCATTTCTCGTCGGTCAGCACTTTCGCGTCAATCCCATCGTAGGAGAGGCTCACTTTTTTTCGGATAAACAGCTTGGCATATTTGCGGATTGCCTCGCGGACGATGCCGTCCAGTTCCCGCGCCTCCAGCACAAAATCGTTGCTGGAGGAATCGAGGCGCAGATACTGCAGCGCCATTCCCACATACTGCTCAATCTGAAAAAGCTCCTCCTCGATGAGCACGTCATCCTCCTGCTGCCCGCGCTGCGCTCTGCTCTGCAGCACGAGCCGCATCGCCGCAATCGGCGTCTTGATCTGGTGCACCCACATGGAGTAGTACTCCGTCAGATTTTTGCGGCGCGCCTCATACTCATTACCCGCCGCCATCCTGCTGTCATGGAGAATCCGGAGAAGCCTTTGATACTCCTCCTCCAAGGCGTCTTCCGGCTCGGGGAACACCGGAAGTTCCACCTGAATGAAGGATTCCACTTGCTGCAATTGTCTGTACTTTTTCAAAAATTTATAATAATCGTATCCGTACAGCACCAGCACAAGAAAAAACCACACCAGAACGCCATATCCAATCTCCCGGGCAGACACCTCCTCCAGATAGAGAAGCAGGCTCATGACTGCCAGAATAAAAACGGAAACCATGAGCCCTTTTCTGTTGTATTTCATATAAGAAATCAGATTTTTCATGCGAGCCGGTACCCAATTCCTTTCTTTGTCATAATATAGTCCGTCAACCCAATCCCCTCGAGTTTCTTGCGGAGCCGGTTCACGTTGACGGAGAGTGTGTTCTCATCGACATAGGCATCGCTCTCCCACAGCTTCGTCATCAGCGTATCGCGGCTTACCACCTTCTCTTTATTTTCCATCAAAACCTGTAAGATGCGCAGTTCGTTCTTCGTCAGCTCTATTTTTTCCTCCTGATAAAAGAGTGTCGCTTCCGTCAGATTCAGCATGGCTCCCCTGTGTTCCAAAATGCTGCTGCTCCCCGCAAAATCATAACTTCGCCGCAGCATGGCGCCGATTTTTACCGTGAGGACGTCGAGGTCAAACGGCTTCGCGATAAAATCGTCCCCGCCCATGTTCATCGCCATCACGATATTCATATTGTCCGAGGCGGAGGACAGAAAAATCACCGGCACTTTTGAGATTTTGCGAATCTCGCTGCACCAGTGATATCCATTGAAAAACGGAAGCTTGATGTCCATGAGGACGAGCTGGGGCGCAAATTCCACAAACTCGCGCATGACATTGGCAAAATCTTTGACACACGCAACCTCATAATCCCAACTCTCCAAATGTTCCCTGACCGTCTTTGCGATGGTCTCCTCATCCTCCACAATAAAAATCCGATACATGATGTTTCTCCCCTGCTTTTCTTTCCTACGCTTTATTGTAATAGGCAATTGCGAATCTCTGTCTCTTCTTGTCCGCTGCACAACACAGACCATACCTCGCAGGGCACGCGTCTGCTACTTGTCGCTCGTAGCGGTACATAAGGTGCCAAAATACGGCACCTAAGTACCGACGGCTCCAAAGTCCCCTGCGATGTTATGTCTATATTGTGCAGCGAATAAAAAATGTCAAGAGTTTCGCAATTGCCTACTTTATTATAAAGCACACAGGGCAAAACACAAGTGTTTTTTACCAGAGCTCCGCCAGCTCATAGATCAGCCGCTCTGTCTTCTCCCATCCGAGACACGGGTCTGTGATGGACTTGCCGTAGCAGTGGTCGCTCACTTTCTGCGCTCCGTCCTCGATGTAGCTCTCAATCATGAGCCCTTTGACCAATTTATGAATGTCGTTAGATACATGGCAGCTGTGCATGACATCCTTGCTGATTCTTATCTGTTCCAAAAACTGCTTCCCGGAGTTGGAGTGGTTCGTATCAATGATGACCCCCGGATTCAAAAGGCTGCTGTCCTCATACAGTTCAAACAGATTCTGAAGATCCTCGTAGTGGTAATTTGGAATGTTTCTTCCAAATTTGTCCACATAGCCACGCAAAATGGCATGTGTCAGTGGATTTCCTGTCGTCTCGACCTCCCAGCCGCGGTAGAGGAACTTATGTCCGTGCTGTGCCGCAATCATCGAGTTCATCATGACAGTGATGTCTCCGCCCGTCGGATTCTTCATCCCAACCGGAATCCCGGCGCCGCTGGCTGTCAGACGGTGCTGCTGATTCTCCACAGAGCGCGCCCCCACTGCGACATAGGACAACAGATCCGACAGATATCTATGGTTCTCCGGGTAGAGCATCTCATCCGCACAGGTAAAACCCGTCTCCTCGATTGCGCGCTTATGAATCTGGCGGATTGCAATGATGCCTTTCAGCATATCGGACTCTTTCTCCGGGTCCGGCTGATGGAGCATCCCCTTGTATCCCACGCCGATGGTCCGCGGCTTGTTCGTATAAATCCTCGGCACGATAAAAATCTTCTCCTGCACTTTCTCCTGCACTTTGCGCAGGCGTGAAATGTAATCGATGACCGCATCCTCGTGGTCTGCCGAACACGGCCCGATGACGAGGAGCAATTTGTCTGATTTTCCCTCAAAAATATTGCGGAGTTCTGCATCGCGCTCCGCCTTTATCTCCTTTACTCTATCACTGACTGGAAACTGCTCCTTCAACTCCTGCGGTGTCGGCAGCTTCCGTAAAAATTCCATCTGCATCTTTCATTTCCTTTCTTACACTTTACTCTTTCTTATCCTGTCTTTTGTCTGCTGTCCTCGTTCTGTCTTTCAACTGCTCTATCTTTTGCCTACTTTATCACTTTGACGCGTTGATGTATCTATCATATACCATTTATACACTTTCGTCAACTATAAAAAAGAGTTTGCTTGCAAACTCTTCGCGCGCGAGCGGTGTTGCATAGCAACTTACTTCCTCTCCGCGAGCTGCGCATCCCCGCGGAGCGTTTTTTATCGAATAGGAATTTCCTATTCGATAAAAAAAGAATTGGATTTACATCCAATTCTTTTCTGAACTATTCCTATCCCGATCCCATAATTCGTACTCACTGAATTTCTCTATGATTGACTTTCTTCCGCTCTTACGAATCGGTACATATTTCTGATTCAAAGTGATAAAATCGGTTCCGCTGCATCCAACTACATGCTTCATGTTGACCAGATAGCTCTGATGGCACCGCAGGAAACAATCATCATCCAGCTTTGCCTCAAAATCATCCAGCTTGCCGTACACTTTGATGATTCCCTTGTTCAGGGTGTGGAAATTGACAACTTTGTTCTCGGATTCCACATAGATGATATCCTTATAAAAAATATGATAAGTACGCCACTTAGATTTTACGCTGATGTATTTCTGACTCAACTCCGGATACTTCTGCAGATAATAGTCTATCATCGCGCCGATGCGGAATGGGTCGTATGGCTTAAGCAGATATCCCATCGCGTGTACCTCGTGAGCCGCAATTGCGAAATCGGAGCTCGATGTATTATATACAATCTCCGCCTTTGCATTCATCTCACGAATCTTCTTCCCCGTCTCAATACCGTCGATGTCGTCCATTACAATATCCAGAAAAACGAGCTGAAACTTCTTCTCACGGAAAGCCTCCAACAACTCTGTTCCACTGGAGAATTCATCGATTGATGCCTGACATCCCTTCGCTTCCAACAAATGTCTTACAATCTCAACCAAAATAGTGCGATCTACCTTGTTATCTTCACATATTGCAATATTTATCATGTCGTCCCCTTCTTTACCCTTCTTTTTTTTAAATTTTACTGCATTTCCCCTTTAATTTCAACAGTATTTTTGCTCAATTCCGACATTTTTTTACATTTGACTGCTACCAAGCGGAAAAATATGTCATTTTTCAGAAAATTTAAAAAAGCAGTTTCTCCATACAAGAAGAAACTGCTTCTCTTAACTTCTTATTCCGTCTGCTGATAACGCTTCCAGATCTTGTCTTCACCACACACATGTCTGGTTCCATCGGAGTCCTGGATAATGTAATCCCCCTCACCGATAAACGTCCGTCCCCTTCTGTTCTCAATATACGGGCACACAATCTTGCCGTCCGCTCTCTCTATCTTAATCAAGTCGTTCGTGACAATCCATCCCTTCGTCACCACATCGGACCATAACTCCACTCCGTCTTCCAGATTCTTACCCTCTTCGTATTTAATGACTTCTGCATCTAATGCAACTCTCTTACATTTCATTGGCACCCTCCAATTCTTCTCACTCAGGCAGTATCCTTCAAATAACAGTTATTAAGGATATTATAGCATATTGTCCCTTTAAATGAAGTCGCTTTTTCGCACTCTATGGATTGAATTCGGCGGAGTTTCCCTGCCGTCCTCTCCATGAGCCCCTCCTCTGGTCTTACACTATTTTACCGGAATCTTCTTATCGGTCTGCATAATATGATAAATCAGCCAGCCAAGCAGAAATTCAATCAACGATTCCATATATTTTTGCGGATTTTTGTCTAATTTTTCCGGGGTAACATCGTCAAGGCGGCTGATAAATGCAGCATGCGCGCGTTTCTGTGCTTCCAGACCGTCATAGTGAATACTCTCCATGTACTCTTCCTCGTCCGAAAAATGCTCCTTTGTATAATTCTTCAGCTCGCCGAGAATCTGCATTACCTCGTCCAGATTTTCTGTTGTCACCTGCGCCTTCACCAGACGATACGCCTTGTCGATAATCCGGAACAGCTCGCGGTGCTCCGCATCGATCAACTCAATTCCAACCAGAAATTCATCAGAAAATTCACACGGATTATCGCGGATCATCCACTCCTCCAGCGGCGGGAGTTTTCCAATCATAATATCGCTTCCGATAATGTGATGGTAGAGCCATTTTGCCAAAAACTCCAACAGTTCCTGCAGCACCTCCTGCTGCTGCTCATCCTCGCTGATATTGTGCACCAGCATCTGCTGAACCTTCTCCCTGAAAAAATCGTGCTGTGCGCGCTGCTGAATCAGCTCCGGATCACATTTCTCCTTCATGTAGGCCTCCTCGTGCTCGAAATGCAGCTCCGCATAATTCTCCAACTGTTCAAGCACCTCTTTGATCATGGTATACCGGTCTGCAAGATAAACGCTCTTCAACAGATAATCTACTCTTTCCATTAATTCAAACAGATGGCGGTGCTCATTGTCGAGCACCTCAATCCCCAAAATACAATCCTCCGTAAAATGAAGCATACTCTCCTTCTCCCTTCGTATCTTCTCCCTGTAAAATCGGACATCCTGTGCCCTTTCGGGCGGCATCATGTCTGACATTGTTATATTACATTATACCACAGTTTCCGTTTTTCTCCAACTTCCAGCTTTGCCGTTTTTCACCACTACTACAATTAGTATGCGTTGGTCGGTATACCTGTACCCGTGCTTATAGAATTGCACCTAAAATCCTTAGGGTTGTTTCACGAACAAGAATTGTATATATGGGAAACTTAAGATTTTATC
>CAZBUW010000083.1:0-13658 GCA_964495195.1 uncultured Roseburia sp. | reverse complement strand
CGGTTACCAGACTTGCGGAGTTAGTCTAGCAACTCTGGGGGGATTATGGTATAATGATGACATGGTGTTGGGGTCAAAAGGGGCTAATATAAGTTGTGTTTGTCATATTGTACAAAATAATTTTTTCACTTGTTCCGAATTACGGATATAAGATTTTCTAAATGTTTTGTCATAAATTGGGGCTGCGACCGCAACCGCCCAAGATTCACCATCCATGGCTCAGCGAGGGCTCTCAGCAACATCCTGTTGCTGAGTTGCTGGGTACATACAAAACATTAAGAAAATCTAATATCCTTCATTAAGTCACAATTGCAAAAACTATTTTGTGCAATATGACAATTCAAATTTACATCAGCCTCTTTTGACCCCGACATCATGTCATACAGAGCAGCAGGTATCTGCTACTCTAATCTAATGAGTTGGAAGGCAGTATGAGAAATTATAAGATAACAATACAGTACGACGGAACGAGATACAAAGGCTGGCAGAGCCAGAAGAGCACGGATGAGACAATCCAGGGAAAAATTCAGGCGGTGCTCCAACGTATGGCGGGACATGAGGTGGAGATAATCGGATCGGGAAGAACAGATGCCGGGGTTCATGCCAGAGAGCAGATTGCAAATTTTCATCTGGAGGAAAAGTGGGCAAAGGAAGAACTGCGGATGTACTTGAATCAATATCTGCCGGAAGATATCGCAGTGCTGAAAGTCGAGGAGGTGGACGAGCGTTTTCACAGCAGGTATAACGCGGTGGAGAAGACCTATGTCTACCGGGTTCACAACAGTGTCATTCCGAATGTGTTTGAGCGCAGATATGTCTATGCATACCCGGATAAACTCAACGTTGCAAGGATGCAGAGAGCAGCGGTGTACCTGACGGGAACACACGACTTCACCTCCTTTTGCGGCAATAAGAAGATGAAAAAATCGGCGGTCAGAACCATATATGATATCAGGATTGAGCAGAAGGGAGACGAAATCCGTTTCTCTTTCTGCGGGAACGGTTTTTTGCAGAACATGGTGCGGATTCTGACCGGGACGTTGATTGAAGTTGGAAGCGGCAGACTTGAGCCGGAGGAGATGGAGCGGATTCTTGCGGCAAAAGACAGAGAACAGGCAGGGTACACGGCTCCGGCGTGCGGACTGATTTTATGGAAGGTACAGTATTAAGATGAAAAAGTGGTTGGTAGTAAACAAAGGAGCAGATTTTAAGAAAATAGGGCAGCAGTTCCACATTGATCCTGTGACGGCGCGCATTATCCGCAACCGGGAGATAAAGGAGGAGGACGCAATCCGGAAATATCTCTATGGAACGCTCGAGGAACTGTATGATCCATATCTGCTGAAGGATGTAGTTTTATTGACAGATATCTTACAGAAAAAGATTGAAGACGGCAGAACGATACGCATCATCGGAGATTACGATATCGATGGTGTGATGTCAACCTACATATTGAGGCAGGGAATCGAATCCTGCGGAGGAGAGGTCTCCACACAGATTCCGGACCGCATGAAAGACGGTTACGGAATCAACGAGAACCTGATTCAGAGGGCTTACGACGATGGGATGGACACCATCATTACCTGCGACAACGGCATCTCTGCCATTCCGGAGATTGCCTATGCGAAGTCGTTAGGACTTACCGTC
Organism: uncultured Roseburia sp.; assembly: GCA_964495195.1. Taxonomy (GTDB): domain Bacteria; phylum Bacillota; class Clostridia; order Lachnospirales; family Lachnospiraceae; genus Roseburia. Next base: position 12,011 of record CAZBUW010000083.1, on the reverse strand, counting down.
TTAGTGACGGACCATCACGAGATTCCTTTTACAGAGGAGGAGGGGGAGAAAAAGTATCTGCGCAGTGAGGCGGATGCTATCGTCAATCCCAAACAGCCGGACTGTGCCTATCCGTTTAGGGAATTGTGTGGCGCAGCGGTCGCGTGGAAGGTGATGCAGGTTCTCTATGAGAAGATGGGAAAAAAGAGGTCGGACGCAGATTGTTTTTTGGAGAACGTCGCTTTTGCGACCGTTGGGGATGTTATGAATCTGACGGACGAGAACCGTATTCTGGTGCGGGAGGGGTTAAAGAGACTCAGGCAGACGAAAAATCCCGGTATGCGCGCGCTGATTGCACAGAACAAGTTAGAGCCGTCAAAAGTCGGCTCCTACCACATCGGGTTTGTGCTTGGCCCCTGCATCAATGCCAGCGGAAGACTTGATACGGCAAAGCGTTCTCTGGAACTTTTTTTACAGCGGGACGAGGTGAGGGCGGCACAGATGGCAGAGGAGTTAGTCGAGTTGAACACCCAGCGAAAAGATATGACGACAGAGGGCGTGGAGACGGCAAGGCGCGCAGTGGAGGAATCTTTTTCCGGCGATAAAGTGCTTGTACTTTATTTGGAGGAGGTACATGAGAGCCTCGCAGGAATCATCGCGGGGCGCATTCGGGAGCAGTATCACAGACCGGTCTTTGTGCTGACGAACGCGGAGGATGGAGTCAAGGGCTCCGGCCGTTCCATCGAGGAGTATTCCATGTACGAGGAACTGTGCAAATGCAGCGAACTTTTCACCAAGTTCGGCGGGCATCCGATGGCGGCGGGACTGTCGCTTCCAAGGGAGAATGTGGAGCCGTTCCGCAGGAAAATCAACGAGTGTTGTACACTTACGGAAGAGGATTTTGTCGCTAAAGTCAGAATTGATGTGCCGATGCCGGTGTCCTATGTGACGACGGAACTCGTGCGGGAATTTGAGTGTCTCGAACCTTTTGGAAAAGGAAATGAAAAACCTGTTTTTGCAGACAGGGAACTGTCGCTGCAGAGAGCGTGGATTGTGGGAAAGAACCGGAATGTTTTAAAACTTAATCTGTCGACGAAAGATGGCAGAAAAGTTTCTGCCGTTTATTTTGGAAATATAGAAGACTTTATCCGGTATTTTGTGTTAAAATATGGGGAGCAGAGTTGGGAGAAGGCTCTCGCGGGAAAAGAGAATGATATCTGTATGTCAATCATCTACTATCCGGATATCAATTCCTATCAGGGGACGGAGAGTATCCAGATTGTCATCAGGAATTACAGATAAATTTGACAACATAAGGAAGGGAAGGAAGAGCAGAATGTTTGGTGGAAAAAAGGACAGAGCATTAGAGCAGGAATTGCAGGCAATGCAGGAAAAGCAGACCCGACAGGAAAAGATTTTAAGCGGAGTCGCTGGGAAGAAGGATCTGCTGGAAGAGCAGTTTGCCAGAGCGACAGCCTCAAGGGCACAGATGGATACCGAACTCTCGGAAGTGGTGGATCATGTGAAATATGTGAAGGAACTTGCGGGGGCGGATGCAAATAAGACAGAGCGCTTTCAGAGAGAGATTGCGGAGACAGCGGACGAGGCGAGGGCGTCTAACGAGGTGTGCCGCACGTTTTTGACAAAGGTTGAGGAACAGAAGGAACGCATTCAGGAGGTTGTGGAAAACAACAAACATTTCACCATGCCGGCAAAATACTTGAGTGAGTTTTCGGGCAGCTTTCGGGAGACGGAGGAGGAGATGCTTGCAAACCTTGCAAAAATGAAAGGATATGCGAAGAACATGAGTGTCCTTTCTCTAAATGCTGCCATTGAAGCCGGCCGCATGGGGGACAGCGGGAAAAAATTTGTCAGTGCTGCCGAAGAGGTTCGTGAGTTTTCCAGAAACTATGCGGTGACGGCGCGCGAGGTTGAGGATCAGCTCCGCAATCTCGAGGAGAGAAATGAGGAGCTTGAGGAGCAGATGAAACATCTGACGGCTCTTCTGCGTGAGAACAATGTGTCCATGAGCCATCTGCTCAAGGAGAGCATGACCTGTGTGGACGATTATAAAATGGCAAAAAAGGATATCTCTGGCCAGAGGCTGGAGGATTTGAAAAAATCAGTTTCGGAATTTGCGGAGCACCAGCAGGAGATTGGCAACCGGCAGGACGGTATTCTGATTCAGATGGAGGAGATTGGCAAGGAGTTCATCGAGCAGAGGGAGTGCATGGACGAGTTGGAGAATATTTGCAAAGAAGTCATAACATCTGTTATAATGTAGCGTGTGAGTATACAGATTAAGTATGGAGGTATAAAAGGATGGCAACAAAAGAGAATTTCACATTTTTATCGGCAGATGGAAAGACGAATGTACATGCCGTGAAATGGATTCCGGAATCTGGAAGTTATCATGCAATTTTACAGATTACACACGGAATGATTGAATATATTGAACGCTATGAACCATTTGCCGAATTTTTGACAGAGAAGGGATTTATGGTGGTTGGACATGACCACCTCGGACATGGCGAGTCTGTGGCAGACCCGAGTGACTGGGGATTTTTTAATGAGAAGAATCCGAGTGACACGTTGGTGGCTGATATGCATCAGCTCCGCACTATGGTTCAGGAGGAGAATCAGGGCGTGCCGTATTTTATGCTGGGTCATAGCATGGGCTCTTACATGCTGCGCAAGTATCTTGCATTCCATCATGAGAATCTCAGAGGTGCTATCATCATGGGAACCGGAAGTGTGCCGGATGCGACGACAAAGATGGGATTGAGACTCTGCAGTGTGATTGCTGCATTCCGCGGATGGCACTACAGAAGTAAATTGATTCAGAAGCTCTCCTTTAGCAAGCCGTACCAGAGATATGATCTGACGGGAAATGATAAGAGCAACAGCTGGCTCACGAAGGACGAGAACATTGTGGAGAAGTATTATTCGGAACCAAAATGCACATTTGTCTTTACAGTGAACGGATATCGTGGTTTAATGGAGGCGGTACTGTTCGATAATCAGATGGAGAACGTGAAGAGAATCTCGAAAAAACTTCCGCTGTTTCTTGTATCCGGTAAAGATGACCCGGTGGGTGACTGTGGAGAAGGCGTAAAGAGAGTTTACGACATGTTCAGGGAGGCGGGAAGTGAGGACATCACATGGAAACTCTACGAGAACGACCGCCACGAGATATTGAACGAGACAGACAGACAACAGGTGTATGAGGATATTCTGTCATGGATGACAGTGAGAATCGACACCTGACGTTTTGGAAAAAAGTTTTTAATGGAGGCATAATCGTGAAAAAGAATATGAAAAGGATTTTAGGTATGCTGATGGCTGTGTCTGTTTTTATGACGTCATCTACAGTTGTCAGTGCAACAGAGACAACAGCAAGTGAGTCAACGGAGACATCAGCGACAGATGGCGCGACAGATGAGGCAGCAGCAGGAGATGCAGCAGCGGAGGATGGCACAGTAGAAACAGGAGATGCAGCAGCAGAGTCGGTGACAGGAGAAGTAAAAGTAGACGACGCAGCGGCAACCGGGGATGCAGCAGCGGAGGACGGCGCAGCGGCAACAGGAGATGCTGCGACGACAGGTGACGAGGTGGTCATCACAGAGGATGACAAGCCATACCTTGCATTAGGTGCAGATTTGACAGAAGAACAGCGCAACACGGTGTTGGGATTTATGGGAATTGACCCGGAAAATCTTGACAATTACGACGTTGTCTATGTGACAATTGACGAGGAACACAGCTATCTGGATCAGTATATCGATGCAAGTGCAATCGGGAAGAGATCGCTGTCTTCCGTTGTCATTGTAAAGAGAGAGGCCGGAAGCGGGTTAAATATCTCCACAAACAACATCAATTTCTGTACGGTCGGTATGTACAAGAATGCACTTGCGACAGCCGGAATTACAGATGCTGATATCATTGTGGCAGGACCGATGTCCATCTCCGGAACAGCGGCTTTAGTCGGAATTTTTAAAGCCTACAAAGAGATTACTGGCGAAGAGATTGGCGAGGATGTCATTGATACCGCGTTGAACGAGTTAGTCATTACAGGAAAGTTGGAGGATTCCATCGAAGGTCTGACTGACGAGCAGGTGGAAGAGTTTATCGCCTATGTGAAATCAGTTATCGCACAGAACGGACTCGATGATGAGGAGAGCATCAACGAGGCTTTAGATGATGCCTGTGACAAATATGGTGTGACGTTGTCCGATGAGGAGAGACAGCAGATTATAGACCTTTTGTTAAAAATCAGTTCCCTTGATATTGATTTGAACGGTCTTGTGGATTATGCGGCATCCCTCTATGATTCTTTCAAAGGAGACGGGGACGCATCCAGTATCTTTGCAAGCATTGGAAATTTCTTTTCCGATATTTTTACAAAAATTGGAGATTTCTTTAAAGGTCTCTTCTCAAAATAGGGTAAAGAAAAAACGTATCTTTTAAAGATACGTTTTTTTATACTCTTTTTTGCAGAAATGCAATCAGTTTTTCAAAGTGCATCGGACGTCCCTGAATCTCTTGCACTTTCAGCCGGTTCTTCTCATTGAAACCGACTAAGATATCGTGGTTTGCCTCGGAGAGGTAATCGATAATTCCGTCGATGTCCGACTTGATGTTCTTCGGACATCGGATATACAGATGTCTGTTCGCGGTAATGTGCAGCGTGTAGGAGATGCTGAAATGATACCAGAAGAATTTGTGCAGCGTGGAGTATTTGTAAATCCAGATAATCTCGTTGATTGGTACCACAGCAACGCCGTAGTTGGATGTCTCGATAAAAAAGTGTTCTGTGATGAACATGTCCTCGGTGGCGAGCTGCGGCAGTGTCGCAAGCTCCTCCTCCGCCTGTGCGAGCAGTTCCCTCGGTTTTCCAAACAGTGCTAAGTTCTGGCACGGCGGCGAGAACACCGGGAAGAAGATCCACAGGATGTAGAGAATGATGCAGCCGAGCGCATAGCCCCCGGTCAAAAATATGGCGGCAAACAAAAAGAAGTTGGTGACCGGATGGTAGTCCGGCTCACTCACATAATAATTGATGACTTTATCTGTGATGCCCTCCGCAGTCCAATGCAGATCCTCCGCAAGAAGTGAGAGAAGGTCGGTAAAGCTGCCGGTGTTTTCACACAGCTGCCCCTTGATGCGGACTTCGTCGATGGCAGGAAGTCCCTGCTCGCAGGTGGTCGGCGAGAGCAGGACAATCATGCAGCGCGAATCCTCAATGGTATAATAGAAATAACCCGCGGTGCGCCCGTATTTTGCCTGAGTGTACCCGGTAAATTTCAGGTTGGACAGTGTGGTATGCACATAGGTAGGGGAATCTCCGGTGAGTTTTTTCGGCAGATTGGCACTCGCGATATCGATTGGAAAAAGCAAATCCCCCAACGAAAAACAAATCCATAGAACCACAACTGTAATTAAATAAATAATTGGAGCAAACAATTTTCTTTGGTAGAGTGTTTTGATATTCTTGCTGATATAATGTTGGTATTGTTCCATCTCATTGAATCCTTTTCGATTTTTATTATAAGTATAAAGGTTGTCCGAAAAATAATCAAGTGAACTTCGCGGCAATTACTTGCTTTTCATTGGGAAAGTTGTTAGTATAACATGGAAGCAGAATCCAAAGAGGAAGGGTGGAAAAATGGAAGCATACAGCAGTTTTGCACAGGTATATGATCTTTTTATGGACAATGTTCCCTATGAAGAGTGGAGTGTTTATCTTACGGGACTTTTGAGAGAATATGGAGCGCAAGATGGACTCGTCCTCGATTTAGGATGCGGAACCGGTAAGATGACACGCCTGTTAGAGCAGGCAGGCTACGATATGATCGGGGTGGATTCTTCCAGTGAGATGTTGGAAATCGCCAGGGAAGCCCAGATTCAGGATGAGGGTTCAAAAATCCTGTATCTTGAGCAGGACATGAGAGAGTTTGAACTTTATGGAACGGTCCGCGCGATTGTGAGTATCTGTGATTCCATCAATTATATTTTAGAGGAGGAGGAGTTAGAGCAGGTTTTTCGCCTGGTCAATAACTATCTCGACCCGAAGGGCATTTTTATCTTTGATTTGAATACGGTGTACAAGTACCGGGAACTGTTGGGCGAGAGTACAATCGCCGAGAACAGGGAAGAGGGAAGCTTCATCTGGGAAAATTATTTTGACGAGGAGGAACAGATTAACGAATACGATCTGACGCTGTTCATCCGCGGGGAGAAAAATTGTTACCACAAGTATGAGGAGACGCATTTTCAGCGCGCGTACTCCTTGGAAAAAATAAAAGAACTCTTAAAGGCGGCCGGACTTATTTTTGTGGAGGCATACGATGCCTTCACGAGAGAAGCGGTCAGAGAGGACAGTGAAAGAATTTATATTATAGCAAGGGAGAACGGAAAAGAATGACGGATTACATTGTAAGAGCAACAGCGGCAGACAGCCAGATTTGGGCGTTTGCCATTACATCGAGGGAGATGGTGGAGACAGCGAGAGCACATCACAATACGAGCCCGATCATGACGGCGGCGCTCGGGCGGTTGATGTCCGGCGCGGCGATGATGGGAACGATGATGAAGGGGGAAAAAGACCTTCTCACATTGCAGATTCAATGCAGCGGCCCGGCAAAAGGGCTTACGGTGACGGCGGATGCAAAGGGAAATGTCAAAGGGTATGCGGTCGTGCCGGACGTTGTTCTGCCCGCAAATAAACTCGGCAAATTAGATGTCGGCGGCGCGTTGGACATGGGTGTCTTAAGCGTCATCAAAGATATGGGATTAAAAGAGCCTTATGTGGGACAGACTGTATTGCAGACAGGTGAGATTGCGGAAGACCTGACTTACTATTTTGCCACATCGGAGCAGATTCCGTCTGCAGTGGGACTTGGCGTTTTGATGAACCATGATAACACGGTTCGCCAGGCGGGCGGTTTTATCATTCAGTTGATGCCGTTTACGAGCGACGAGGTGATAGAAAAATTAGAGAAAAAGATAGCAGAGATTGCCTCTGTCACGGAGATGTTAGAGCAGGGTTTAAGCCCGGAGGGAATCTTAGAGGAAATCTTAGGAGAGTTTGGGCTTGAGTTTACCGGTACCATGCCGGCAGCTTTTCGCTGTGACTGCTCGAAAGAGCGCATTTCCAAGGCGCTCTCTACTATCAGCAGGAAAGATATGGATGACATTATCAACGATGGCGAGGAGATTGAGGTCAAGTGTCAGTTCTGTAATACAGCATACAAATTCAGCATTGAAGAGTTAAAGGAGATTCGAAATTGAGATTTGGATTTATCAAGGTAGCGGCGCTCACACCAAAAATCAAGGTGGCGGATGTGGATTACAATACGGAACAGATTTTAACCCTGATGCAGGAGGCGTCCGGGAAAGGGGCAAAGATCATGGTGTTTCCGGAGCTTTGTATCACAGGTTATACCTGCGGCGACCTCTTCTGGCAGGAGCTGTTGCTCAAATCGGCGAGGGAAGCGCTGCTTCGCATCACAGAGCAGACGAAAGAAATTGACGGACTTATTTTTGTGGGACTTCCCTATGAACATCAGGGAAAATTGTACAATGTGGCAGCGGCAGTAAGCCGCGGGAAGATATTAGGAATCGTGCCAAAGAAATATCTTCCAAATTACAATGAATTTTATGAGGCGAGACATTTTGCAAAGGGCATGGAGAATTGTGTCGAGACGCAGATTGCTGCGGGTATCGCGGTGCCGATGGGGACAAATCTTTTGTTTTCCTGCGAGACAGTGAGGGAGCTTGTTGTGGCGGCGGAAATCTGCGAGGATCTCTGGACGCCGAATCCGCCGAGCGTCCGCCATGCGCTAAACGGTGCCAATGTTCTGGTGAATCTCTCGGCTTCCGACGAGACGACGGGAAAAGATGTCTACCGTGAAGCTCTTATAGCAGGGCAGTCGGCAAGGCTTCTGTGCGGCTATATTTATGCGAGCGCAGGCGAGGGAGAGTCCACGCAGGATGTGGTCTATTCCGGTCACAATCTGATTGCGGAGAATGGGAGATTATTAGCGAAAGCGGAGCGTTTCTGTAATCAGGCGGTCTATTCCGAGATTGATGTACAGAAATTGAGCGCGGAGCGGCGCCGTATGAGTACATTCGAGATGGAGGATGCAAAAGATTATCGGACGGTCTCCTTTTCGTTGGAGGAGACAGAGACAGCGTTGACGCGATTTATCGATCCGTCTCCGTTCGTTCCGGGGAAAAAGGAGGACCGCGAGAAGCGCTGTAACGAGATTCTGATGATTCAGTCCATGGGACTCAAAAAGCGGCTTGAGCACACTAGTTGCCAATCTGCTGTAGTTGGAATATCGGGTGGTCTTGATTCTACGCTGGCGCTCTTAGTTGTGGTAAAGGCTTTTGATTTGCTCGGTATGGAGCATAAGAAAATACGTGCAGTCACGATGCCGGGATTCGGGACGACGGACCGCACTTATGACAATGCAGTAAAATTGATTCAATGTCTCGGCTGTGAGTTTATCGAGGTAGATATCAAGGATGCGGTCAACATTCACTTCCGCGACATCGGTCAGGATGCGTCTGTTCACGATGTGACTTATGAGAATGGTCAGGCGAGGGAGCGCACCCAGATTCTGATGGATATTGCCAATAAGACGAACGGCATGGTCATAGGTACCGGAGACATGTCGGAGCTCGCTCTGGGATGGGCGACCTACAATGGGGATCACATGTCCATGTATGGAGTCAACTGCTCCGTGCCAAAGACGCTGGTGCGCCATCTGGTGCGGTATTATGCGGATACCTGCGGGAAGGAAGAACTGAGGGAGGTTCTTTTGGACGTGCTTGATACGCCGGTATCCCCGGAGCTTCTTCCACCGGAGGACGGAGAGATATCGCAGAAGACGGAGGACATTGTGGGACCGTACGAACTGCATGATTTCTATCTGTATTATCTGCTGCGTTTTGGGTATTCACCGGCAAAGATTTACCGCCTCGCTAAAATCGCTTTTGCGGGTGTATATGAGAACGAAGTGATTTTGAAATGGCTGAAGATATTCTGCAGAAGATTTTTTGCACAGCAGTTTAAACGCTCCTGCCTGCCGGACGGACCAAAGGTCGGCACCGTGGCGGTATCGCCGCGCGGTGATTTGCGTATGCCGTCCGATGCGTGCGCAAGCCTGTGGATGAAAGAACTATAGGGATGCACCGCCGGGGCACCGCCGGGGACGCACCCTTTTGTTCAACAGGGACGCACCCTTAAGGGCAGGCTCGCAAAAATTTGTTTCATATCACAAAAAGAGATACCGTTTTGCTCAATGGTACATGAATAAATATCTTTGAAATAGCTATTAGCAGTTGACGCAAACGTCATAAATTCGCCATCCATGGCTCGGTTGTGCCTTCAGCAGACATCGTGTCGGCTGGTTGCTAGTGTAGTACAAAGATATTAATTCATTTCCCAATTTTTGCAAAACAGTATCTCTTTTTATGATTATGTAACGAAATTATGTAAGCCTGCTCTCGAGATGCGTCCCCATTGAACAAAAGGGTGCGTCCCCGTTGAACAAAAGGGTGCGTCCCCGTCGAACAAAAGGGTGCGTCCCCGTCGAACAAAAGGGTGCGTCCCCATTGGACAAAAGGGTGCGTCCCCGGCGGTGCGTCCCCGGCGGAAATTGTGAAAATAACCCCGGTTCGCAGGATTTTGTGGTGCACTCTTCATACAGATATCAATCAGCTCATATGTGGATTTAGTATTTTTTGTTTTGGATAATTTCTAGTATTTTATATTTGGGTAATAATCACGCAGTTCTTGATAAACTGTCCGTTGCATATCCTTTGCCTGATTTCTTACAATTTGTACATACATGGTCTGGGTTCCGTCGTATTCTGGAGTTTCTATGTGTTTATAAAGTATATTTCTGGATGAGCTGATAATTGCGCCAAAGCCGTCCTCATTGAAGCAGGGAATAATGTCTTTGATGCTGCCGCCCTGTGCGCCAAAGCCGGGAACGAGGAAGAAGTTGTTCTTCATAATACCGCGAAGTAGTCGTGCTTCTGTGGGGAATGTTGCTCCGACTACGGCACCGATGTTGGAATAACGGTATTTTCCAATACAATCGTTTCCCATTGTGTGGACATAGTGTGCTAGCCAATTCTGGATTTTTTCACCATGGGCATTGGTCGCTTCAGCGATTTCAGTGGAACTAGGGTTAGAGGTCCTGACTAGGATGAAGATTCCTTTTTCTTCTCTGATTGCTATATCAACAAAGGGCTGGATGCTGTCTGTTCCTAAGAACGGTGAAACAGTCATAAAGTCCGCATTGATTGGGCCGTCCTTTGCCAAGTGGGCGTAGGCGTAGGCTTTTGCAGTGTTTCCAATGTCATTTCTCTTGCTGTCATCTACTACAACAAGTCCCTTATCTTGAGCATACTGCACTATCTGCTGATGCACGCGAACGCCATCTGTGCCAAAAACTTCAAAGAAGGCCATTTGGGGCTTTACTGCTGGGACAATATCTGCTACAGCATCGATTATATCGGTCGCCCAATTCAGGATGGCGTCTGCTTTGGTGGCTACATCAGATTTATAGTACTCTGGAATTTTGCACCATTCCGGGTCAATACCCACAATACAAGGGTTCTTTTTGTCTTTGATTCTTTCAATCAGTTGGTCGATTACCATTTCATTTTTCTCCATATTTTTCTTTGTATTGTTTTATTGCGTTCAGGTATTCTGTTCCGCCGATAACACTATTTTCTACCGCATGAATGATGTCATCTAAAGTGACAATGGAATGAATCTTCACATCATGTATCTTCTCTATTTCACATCTGGCAGAGCAGTAGGAAGTTGTACTTTTTTCCATACGGTCAACTGATACAATCACATCGGATACACATTTACCAGTGTTTTTTTGTATTGCATAAAGAGTGTTGTGAAGTGTTTGACCGGATGTCAAAGTATCTTTAATCAAAGTTACCCTGTCACGCGCATCCATTACCTTTCCAACAGCGTTGTCGATGCTGTACGGAATGTCAATTCCGTATCGGCTAAATAAGGTCATGCTGGTTGCAATCATGATTGGAATCTCCTGATGGGTGTTTCCTGCTAGTAAATTAGAGTCTATATTATGCTCTCGCATACATTCAGCATAGAATTCTCCAAGTTTAGTTATTTGACTAGCAGATTTATACTTTCTAGTGTTTATGAAATATGGTGAAAGACGACCGCTTTGTAGTTGAAATTCGCCAAATTCGAGAATACCATTGTCGACCATAAAGCGGATGAAACGCTCCTTGTAATTTAAAGCATCTAGTCGGTAATTGAAGAGTTCATCCATTGTGATGCCAAAAAATCTTGCAATAATTGGCAATAGAGAAATATCGGGTGTAGACAGATGGTTTTCCCATTTGCTTACGGACTGTGGAGAAACCGCTAATACCTCTGCAAGTTGTGCTTGTGTTATATTCTTATTTTTTCGTAAAGACTGAATTTTCGTTCCAATCAATTCCATAGTATCGCCCCTTTCCTATAATATTATACAGTGATAGTTTGATTTGTACATATAGAGAAAAGTGAAAAACATACAACCAACAGTTGTTTTGGTGTATGGAATTTCGTTCTTAAACGTAGAGGACTTGGTTTAAGCTTGCATGAAAAATTCTACTTCTCTATCTGATACATATCAAAAGAGTGGTTTTTTAGAAAATCACCTTTTGACTACAAAATTAATTAGGAATACCTATGTGAGTAAAGTGTTATCAAGTATTGCTCCACTGAAGGATGTGTAGGAACTTTTAGGGTACTTCGCGGCAATGCTGTAATGAACATCTATGCACATGCTATAAGGGAAGCTAAGAAAAATTCAGAAAAGTCTTTTGGTAGGAGAATAGAGAATGATTAAACAACATAAATGTTGATGGGAAAAGTTCATAAATACACAAAAACTTGGGGACGAACCCTTAAGGGCAGGCTCGCAAAAACTTGTTTCATATCACAAAAAGAGATACCGTTTTGCTCAATGGTACATGAATAAATA
>CAZBUW010000082.1:0-13909 GCA_964495195.1 uncultured Roseburia sp. | reverse complement strand
TGGAGGTGTACAGATTGGCTAACATTAAATCTGCTAAGAAAAGAATTTTAGTTACAGAGACTAAGGCTGCTAGAAACAAAGCGATCAGATCTGAAGTTAAGACTTCTATCAAGAAAGTAGAGGCTGCTGTTGCTGCCAGCGACAAAGATGCTGCAAAAGCTGCATTGTCCGTTGCTGTTTCTACAATCGAGAGCGCTGCTTCTAAGGGCGTTTACCACAAGAACAACGCTGCAAGAAAAGTTTCTCGTGTTACAAAGCTTGTAAACACATTGGCTTAATTGTAAAGAATCATAGATGAAACACCAGTACCGTCATACTGGTGTTTTTTTTATCGAATAGGAATTTCCTATTCGATAAAAAACGCTCCGCGGGGATGCGCAGCTCGCGGAGCGGAAGTAAGTTGCAATGCAACACCGCTCGCGCGCGAGCCGGAAGCATTCTCACGCTTCCGGTTTGCTGTATGTCAATAAGAATAATTCGACCGCCATCTGATCGTTCATGCGGCCCGTCTTGACCGCTTCCTCATAGTCCGCTCCGTCCCGAAGCGCCTGTCTTAAACGCTCCATCGAAAATCCTCTCGCCTGCGCCTGATTTCTCCGCACTGCAAAAGGCGGGATTCCCGCCTTCTGCGCTATGGTCTGATTATCCAGATGCCTTCTGGTCATATCCTTCACATTAAAGAGAATCTGAAACTGCCTCGAGATTAAAAACATAATCCGCATCGGCGGCTCTTTTAGCGCCAGCAGATCGTAATAGTAGTCGAGTGCCTTGCGCTGGTTGTGCTCCGCCACAGCGTTGACCATGTCAAATATCTTGTTGTTAATCTGCTCTGTGACAACCGCCTCCACATCGGACGCCTCAATGACCTCCTTATCCAGCGTGTAACAGATCAGCTTTTCTAACTCCCTGTCGATGTTTCCCATGTCGTTTCCCGTCTTGCTAAGGAATAGCTGCATGACATTTCCGGTGATTTTTTTTCCCTCTTTTTTTAATCTCCCTAAAATCCACCGCGTCAAAAGCTCCTCACTCTGCGGGGCAAACTCCACAATCTTTCCCGTGCTCTTTACCGCCTTGTATGCCTTTGACCGCTTGTCAATCTCCTCCTCCACAAAGATAAAATGCGTCGCCGGCGCCACCTGTTTCAAATAATCCGCCATCTCCTCGCAGGCATTTTTAAAGAAACCGCTGTTCTCGATCAAAATGACCCTGCGGTCGGCAAAGAACGGCATCGTCTCCGCTAAATCAATCACTCCCTTCGGATTGATATCCTTTCCCTCAAACGCCGTGAAATTCATGTTGTCATCCGGCGCAGCCATGGCATTTTTCAGCTTATCTCTGTATTGCTTTTTCAAATATGCTTCCGCCCCGTAGAGCAGATAGATTTGTTTGAATTGTCCTGTTTTTATATCTTCATCAATCGTTCTCATGAGGTCTATTCTAACACAAAAACGTCAGGGACTGCAAGGTAGGGATTACTCTTCCGCCACATATTTCTCCACCACAATCCCCTCCCCGCCCTTTCTTAACTTAATCTGTCCGCACATACGGGTGTCATAGACCGTGCTTCCGACTTCCTCCATATGAGCTACCGCCTCCGCCCCCGGGTGCCCGTAGCGGTTTCCTCTGCCGCAGGATATCGCCGAGACGGACGGCGAGAGAATCTCTAACCACGCTTTGCTGTTAGACCCCTTCGAGCCGTGGTGGGCCGCCTTGTAAAAATCGACAGGCCCCGTGACACACTCCTGCTCTAGCAGATACTCTTCTTCCGCCGTGGAGATATCCCCTGTAAAAATCCCCCGGAATCCGTCTTCCTCATATAAGAGCACCATCGACAACGCATTCTTATCCTCCGATGGGTACCCGGCATCCGGCGCTAAACAGGTGATTGCGGCCGTCTTCGTGCAGAGCCGCTCCCCCTCTTTCATAAACACCACCTTCGTCCCATTCTTCCCTGCCAGCGCCACAATCTCTTCAAACGCCTCGTCCTCCCCCACACGGTCTGAAAATACGAGATGTTCCACCAGATAACCACTCTCTAAAACCTCCATGAGCCCTGAGATGTGATCCTCGTCCGTGTGGCTGACAAACCAGAACGAGACCTCTCTCACTCCCTTCGACTTCAGGAACGGAAGAATTCGGTAAGTCCCAACACGGCTGCTGCTCGTACTTCCCCCGTCAATGAAAAAACAGACCCCGTCTTCGCTTCGCAGGAAGATTCCATCCCCCTGCCCCACCGAGAGGACATCCAATTCAAACCCGGCCTCCTTTGGCGAGAAGATAAGCAGCGCCAGCGCGCAGAGTCCCCACACAAGATAACGTGTCCTTCTCCTCTTTCTGATAAGGAATATCCAAAAAATTAAAACAAGATAAAACATTACAAGATGATGCACCGGCGGTCTCCCCGTTATCTGTACCGCCCCGGGCAGCCTCGCATTGAACCCGCAGACTGCATTATAATAGCGCAGGAGCATCTCACACGGCAAGAGCAGGTACTTTGCCAGAGCAGGTACAAAGAGTCCCGCTGTCCCACCGATAATTCCAAAGCCGAGCACCAGTCCCACCACCGGGAGAACAAGCGCGTTGAGCACCGCAGAGTAAACAGGAATCTCATAGTAAAAATAAGCGGTCAGCGGCGCCGTCGTCAGTTGAATGCAGATGCTCACAAAGATTGTGGAGAGGAATTTTTCGACGAGGCTTCGAGTTCCCCTTCCAAGTATTCCGGGCTTCCTATCCTCCGGGGGATTCTGCTCTCCGGCTCCCTTTTCCTCCAGTGGACTCTGCCCTTCGGCTCCCGCTATTTCCGGAGAATTCTTCCCTCCGGCTCCCGCTCCCTCGGTAGGCGCCTCGCGCTCTGCCCGCTTCCTATCCTCCCGCACCTTCTCGCAGCAGCGCACAATCCAGACTACACCGACGACAGCCGAAAAAGAGAACAAAAACCCGGCGTCCCAGAGCAGGAACGGATTACCTGCCAGCAGAAAAATGGCAGCGATTCCAAGCGCATTGAGGGAATCGTAAGTCCTTCCCACACACGCCGCCCCCGCACTCAGCAGAAACATCAACACCGCACGCTGTGTGGAGGTGCCCATTCCCACCATCTGTCCGTATTCGTACAGAAAGATTCCGGCGATTATGCCCGCCTGTACAAAGGAGAGCCTCCTTCGACGCAAAAAGTGGTAGATTGTCATTCCAATCAGGGAGACATGAAGCCCGGATATCGCCAAGATATGGGAAATTCCGGCATCCTGATACCCTGCTTTCAAATCCTCCTCCAAGAGAGTCTTATCCCCGAGCGTCATCGTCACAATCACACCCGCTGTATCCGCCGACATGTTTTCTTGATATACGTTTTTTAAATCTGTTTTTAATTTTTGTAACTTTTCAGCAATTCTACTGGGTTTCCCATAAACAGCAGTTACCCTGACCTCCGTCAGGCAAAACGCCATATTCTTGCTCTTATAATAATCCGCCGCGTCAAAACTCCCTTCGTTTTCCGCGTGGCTCCATTTTTTAACTGTTCCTGTCATCGTAAGGGTTGTTCCGATGAGATATTCATCGCTTGATAATTCTGCTTCGATTCTAGATTTGCAGGGAAATATCCCCGTTTCAAGACGCGCATAACAATGCGCTAATTCATAGACTGTTCTGTCCTCTTTTGTCTGCCTGCGGCAGACACGGCCTTGTAACTCAATCTCCATGCCATCCTCAAATGTACGCTGTATTTCGCGATAGCAGGCTTCGTCCCTCTGTATCATCAGACTCCCCCACAATACCATCGCCGGAAAAAGCACACTGTAACATATGAGATAGCCGGACTTCCTCTTTTTCCAAAGGCTGACAGCGACCCCTGCCGCCACAGCAATCACCGCCAGCATCAGATACCAGTGAAATTCTTTCCCTATCAGGATTCCGAGTACAAGACCAACCGACAGAAAAAGCATCGGTCTCTTTGCCAATGAAGTTTTTCACCTTCCCTCTGTCTCTTCCACTTCCTCCGCGTCCTCAGCCTGAACCACATAATCGAGATTTCTGTCATACATCTGCTCAAGCGCAAACGTATCACGGTAGTTTCCGCTCGTGTCCCCG
Organism: uncultured Roseburia sp.; assembly: GCA_964495195.1. Taxonomy (GTDB): domain Bacteria; phylum Bacillota; class Clostridia; order Lachnospirales; family Lachnospiraceae; genus Roseburia. The sequence continues at coordinate 9,826 of CAZBUW010000082.1, read as the reverse complement.
TTGATGGAAATCTGCACCTTGTTGATAGTCGGCAATTCCGACAGCGAATCCACAATCGAATAGATTACGACTCCCTCGGCAATCTCATAGTTCTGGTTGCGGAACGTCTCATCAAGGCTGACATAACAGATGCCATCCACGACAGAAATAGTTACCAGCTTTGTACCGGTTGGAATGGCCGACTGTGCCCCGGAAACCGCAGGTCCCTCCAACAACTGCTCCATAATCAATTTCTCCATGGAGATATTGCTGCTGTAGTGCACCTCCCTCGTCTCCTTGACAAGCCCGCTTCCATCCTCGTTTGCAAAATACAGGGTCAATACCGCATTCTGAATCGAGTTAATCTGCTCTCCGGGATTTTCGATAAAACTCTCCTGTGTCATGGCGCCCACGACATTTCCATCCTTATCCGTCAAAGGGGTATCCCCCACTAAGAAAGCCACGCACTCGACCCCCGGTATCTGTGTCATAGTCCGCACGATTGCCGCGCGGCACAGAACCTCCTCCGTCTCGGAAAGATTCTGGTAAGCCGGGCTAAAGTTCAACGTCAAAAGCACTCCGTCTAAATAATAGCTCGTCACATTGACATCGGACGGGATGGTCTTGCGGCACTCTACGCTCTCCGGAGCGGAGGCGAGCGCCTCCAAAAACTCTTCAATCATGCCGTCTGTCTCCGTGCTCGCAGGCTCATAGTCCACATCCACAATCCCTGTTTTCTCCTTATTCAGGTATTCAATATGATATTTGCTCCCGCTCTCACTCTGGGTGTTTGTACATCCTGCCAACATCAGAAGAACGCCCAAAAGCAGTACAGTTCCTCTTCTTACTCTCATCATTTTTCTCCGCTCTTCTAGGAAATATAATTCAGTGGGATGCGCACATTAAAAATGGTACCCTCCCCCTCGGTGCTGAATACTTTGATGGCACCGCGGTGCATCAAGATTGCATTTCTTGTAATGGCAAGTCCAAGTCCCGTTCCACCGATTTCCCGGGAATGGGATTTGTCCACCCGGTAAAACCTCTCATAGATATGTTCGAGTGAATCCTCCGGAATTCCGATTCCGGAATCCTCAACCTTTAAGTAAAAATACTGGTAATCCGCATTTAATGTCACATGCACCCAGCCGTTCTCACGGTTGTACTTAATCGCGTTTTCAATTAAGTTTGTAATTGCAAGTGAAATCTTGACCTCATCCACATCCGCCGTCACCGGGCGAAAACTCTCCATCACAAGCTCCACATGCTGCTTATCTGCAATCGGACGAAGCCGCTTCATAATCTGTTCCAACAGCTCGTTGATATTCGTGCTGGTGACATTCAAATCTGCGGCCGACTTGTCCATTTTTACCAGAGAGAGCAGATCATTGATAATCTTCGTCTCCCTCTCAATCTCATTTCCGATATCTCCCATAAATTCCTGATACAGTTCCAACGGGGCATCTTCCATGCTGTTGATTGAATCCGCCAGAACCTTCATGGAGGTCAGCGGCGTCTTTAACTCGTGGGAGACGTTCGACACGAACTCCTGCCGCGAATCGTCCAACACTTTCATTCTGCCGAGCATCGCGTTAAACATCTTACAAATCTGTATCGTCTCGCTGTAATCATTGATTTCAAGCTGCTCCCCACCGTACCCGGTCTGAATCACCTCAATCGACTTCGACATCTGATGGAGCGGTTTTACCAGCTTCGCGGACATCAGCGCACTGAAAAATACGATGATAAATCCGCCTATCATCTCTAAAATCAGCATACTGTTCTTCAGATAACTCATATTCAGTTCAATATTGTCCGTCGATACGCTGATTAACATCACGCCGACAATCTTTTTCTCCGTCTCGGACATCTGTGTGAGCGGAATCGTCATCTCAATGTAGCGATTCTCAGAATCGTACTTTTGAATCTCCTTCCCGAGATAACTCTCCACCACCTCCTGAGAGATGATTGTCTTCCCCTCGTCCATGTCGTAGGTATCCTTCACAATCCGAAAAGAGTCGTCCACCAGCATAATTCTTCCGTCGTAGATGTTGGAGAGCAGCTCTAACTTAGCAAAAATGATGTCCGAAGCGTCTCCATCCACAAGGTAATTTCCCGACACAATCTGATTTGAGAGAATCTTCGACTGGCTCAGAATCTCGCTGCTCTTGATGGAAACTGCTCTGTCCTCATAAGATTTTAAGACGCCAATCTGGAAAATAATTCCCGGAACGATTCCTAAGATACAGAACAGCAAAAAAATCCGGAATCTTAAACTTTTAAAAAAACTGATTAATCTTTTTCCTCTCGCCATGCCATCCCTCTGCTAACCCTGGTAGTAGTAATAACCCACTCCCCACTTGGTATGAACATACTTTGGTTCACTTGGATTTTTCTCAATTTTTTCTCTCAGGCGGCGCACATGTACGTCGACCGTTCTGACATCCCCGGGATATTCATATCCCCACACCAGATTCAGCAGCTTCTCCCTGCTATACACTTTGTTCGGATGCTTAACTAAAAGTTCGAGCAGATCAAATTCCTTTGCCGTCACATTCACTTCTTTTCCCATAATAAAAAGACGGCGGCTCTCACAGTCTAACCTTAAGTCTCCATCCTCTTTGACCTTAGACTCCTCAACCTTTGGCTGACTTGTGGAAGTCCGGCGCATAATCGCCTTGATGCGCGCCTTCACCTCCAGAATGTTAAAAGGTTTTGTAATATAATCGTCCGCTCCGTACTCGAGCCCTAAAATCTTATCCATGTCGTCCCCCTTTGCCGTCAACATGACAATCGGCATATTAGAGAACTCCCGAATCTGCTGGCAGACCTCAAACCCATCCATCTTCGGAAGCATAATGTCGAGCAGAATCATATCATATGTGTTCTCTGTCGCCATTCTCAGCGCTTCTTCCCCGTCGTAGGCACAATCTACCTCCATGCCGTCCTGCTCTAAACTGAAACGAATCCCTTTTACAATCAATTTCTCATCATCTACTACAAGAACCTTTTTTGCCATTCTTACACCTCAATCAACTTTTATCTTATCCTTAATCTGATTATATACGCCATCTTTTATTCCATTTACATTTTTAATTGCATCCACGGAAGAAAACGCACCGTTTTCCTCCCGATAGGCAATGATACTGTCCGCCTTCGACTGCCCCACTCCAGGGAGCGTCATGAGCATCTCAGCAGTCGCCGTATTGATATTGATCAACCCGTCGTCCGCTTCCGCACTCTGACCTGCAGCTTCTGCTGGTTCCGCTGCCTCACGCTCGGCTGCCTCCGCCTCGGTCAGCACCTGTATCATCTGACCGTCGCTGACTGGCTCCGCCTGATTTAAATCCTCTCTGGCAGCATCTTCGCAGAATCCTCCGGCGAGTGCAATCGCCTCATAGACACGGCTTCCTTCCTGCAGCAGATAGACTCCCGGACAATTTACCGCCCCGCAGACATAGACATAACAGAGACTATCACTTTCTTCGGTGTCAGTCTCTGTCCATATCTCCTCTTTTTCTATCTGCTCCGTGCTATCCGACAAGCCTGCCGCCGTCTCAGTTCCGGTACTCTCAAAATAGACTTCCTCCTGTCTGCCACACCCTGCGGTCAGAAACAGCAGTAAAAAAATCAGACCAATATTTCCTTTTTGATGGTTCATTTGCATCCTCCTTCATTATTATATGAAAGAGTTCCTCAATGCAACTGTTCTTATTTTAACGAAATTCTTTCAGAATGACAAGCCTATTTGCAAAATATTTTATACTTTTGCGTTATCTATTCACAGTCGATTTGAACAGATATGCAGATGCGTCATGCCTGCATGTAAGCAGATGCATACCTGTATCAAATCTGACTGCGAAGCAGGAACCTCCACCAAATGAGCAATCCGCTTGCGTAAGCAAGCTTTGGAGCACGAAGTGCGGGATTGCGAATGCAGTGTGGAGGGACTGTGAATCAATGTCATTTACTTAAGTAAATGACATTGGGGCTGAACTGTTACTCAAAGGCCCTGCACAATTTTTCCAACATCTCATCGACATGTTTTTTCTCTATGACAAGCGGCGGCAGCATCCGAAGCACATTGCTTCCCGCCGTGATGATGATAAGTCCTTCTTCTAACGCTTTTGCCGCAATCTCCCCGACCGGACGCTCACAGACAATTCCCTGCATCAGCCCCATCCCCCGGCGCGCTGTCAGAAAGTCGTATTTTTCCACCAGCTCGTCGAGCCGCTGTTCTAAATAGGACGCCACCTCGCAAACATGCGCTGTTATGTTTTCTTCCCTCATCATCTGAAGCACTTTCTCCACGGCTGCCCCGACAAACGGATTGCCGCCGTAGGTCGTTCCGTGATCCCCCGGTGCGAGCGACTTATCCGCCACTTTCTGCGTCATCAAAAAAGCTCCGACCGGAACGCCGCAGCCTAACGCCTTTGCACTCGTCATAATATCCGGTTTCACGCCGTAATGCTGCCATGCAAACATTTTTCCGGTACGCCCCATTCCGCATTGAATCTCGTCTAAGATGAGCAGGATGTCATGCTCGTCACAAAGTTTGCGCACACCCTTCATGAATTCCTCCGTCGCCGGATAGATGCCGCCCTCTCCCTGTATGGTCTCGAAGAGAATGGCACAGGTCTTTTCATTGATTAACGCCTTCACGCTGTCTAAGTTATTGAACTCTGCAAAGCGCACCCCCGGAAGCAGCGGCTCAAACGGCTCCTGGTAATGCGCATTTCCGGTGACGGAGAGCGCGCCGAGACTTCTTCCGTGAAAAGAGTGCTGCATCGCAATGATCTCATGCCCCGCGTGGCCGTCTCTGGTGAATGCATATTTTTTTGCAGCCTTTATCGCGCCCTCGATGGCCTCCGTTCCACTGTTGGTGAAAAAAACGCGGTCCATCTCACTAGCGGCGAGAAGCTCCTTCGCCGCGTTTGCAATTGGCACATTGTAATAGAGGTTGGAGGTGTGCATAACCTTCCCAATCTGATTTATTAAAGCCTGATTATATTCTTTATTATTATACCCAAATGCCTGCACACCGATTCCCGATGCAAAATCTAAATACTCTTTTCCATCGGTGTCGTAAAGATAGACTCCTTCACCGTGATCAATGACAAGTGGAAAGCGATTGTATGTGTGAAGCATGGTCTCATCTTCCAAATTCATATAGTCCTGTTTATTCATGATAATACCTCTGTTCCTTCTCTCCTAAAATTGCAGTTCCGATTCCCTTGTTGGTAAAGATTTCCAACAGCAGACAGTGTGCGATTCTCCCGTCTAAAATATGTACTCTCGACACCCCGTTCTCCATCGCATCGATACAGTTGTTCAGCTTCGGGAGCATTCCGCCTCCGATATAGCCGTCCGCAATCAGCTTCTTCGCCTCCTCAATCGGCAGCTCGGAAATCAGCGTCGATTTGTCATCCGGATCTTTGTAAACACCCTCAATATCCGTCAAAAATGCCAGTTTTTCCGCATTGACCGCCCTTGCAATCGCACACGCCGCATCGTCCGCATTGATGTTGTAGCTGTTAAACTCGTCGTCCATTCCAATCGGGCAGACAATCGGCAGAAAATCTTTCTCTAAGAGGTCGTATAAGACTTTTGGGTTCACCTCTTTGACATCGCCGACAAATCCGATGTCCTGACCATCCGAATACTTCTTCTCAACCTTTAAGAGTCCGCCGTCTTTTCCGCTGATTCCGATGGCGTTAACCCCGAGTTCCTGCACCATCTGCACAAGCGATTTATTCACTTTATTCAAAACCATCTCCGCAATTTCCATCGTCGCTGCGTCCGTCTTGCGCAGACCGTTGACAAATTCCGGTTTCATTCCGGACATCTCGACCCACTTGCTGATTTCCTTTCCGCCTCCATGCACGATGATTGGCTTGAATCCAACCAGCTTCAGCAGCGTCACGTCCTGGATGACATGTTTTTTCAGTTCCTCATCCACCATCGCGCTTCCGCCGTATTTCACAACGATAATCTTGCGGTTAAAACGCTGAATATATGGCAATGCCTCAATCAGCACGTTTGCCTTCTCCATAATCTCTTTCATATAGTTCTCGTCCATCTCTAATCTCCTTTTGTCACATCCGAATCCATTATATTAATTCTTGATTTAAGAACGGTAATCCGCATTGATTTTTACATAGTCATAGGTCAGATCACATCCCCACGCCGTCGCGGACTCCTCTCCCATCTTCATGTCGGCGACTGCGGTCACAACAGGCTCTGAGAGAATTTTCGTCGCCTCCTGTTCGCTGTAATCAAGTGCCACTCCATTTCGAATAATCTGCATTTTTCCCGCTGCGCTCTCGAAGAAGAGATCCACTTTCTCCGGGTCAAACTGTACACCCGAATAACCGAGTGCACAGAGGATTCTTCCCCAGTTGGCGTCGTGTCCGTAGATCGCCGCCTTCGTAAGGCTCGACGTGATAACGGACTTGCTTAAGATTTTTGCGTCCTGTCTTGTGGCAGCCCCGATGACTTTCACCTCAAAGAGCGCCGTAGCGCCCTCGCCATCCCCCGCCATCTGCTTCGCAAGTGTCTCGTTCACAAAATTGAGCGCCTCACAGAATTTGTCGTAGTCCTCATTCTTCTCGGTAATCTCCTCATTTCCTGCCAGACCGTTCGCCAACAGCAGGCAGGTATCGTTCGTGGAGGTGTCGCCATCCACGGAAATCATGTTGTAGGTGTCCTCCACATCCTTTCGCAGAGCCTCCTGCAGCAAGTCTTTGGAGATGGCAAGATCCGTCGTCACAAAGCTAAGCATCGTGCACATATTTGGATGAATCATTCCCGAGCCTTTGCACATGCCGCCGATCGTAACCGTCTTTCCACCCACTTCGAAGCTGACCGCCACTTCCTTCTCATGTGTGTCGGTCGTCATAATTGCCTTTGCGGCAAGATTCCCACTTGTTATATCATCTTTTAACAAGCCCTTCATCTGCTCTACGCCGCCACAGATTCGGTCAATTGGAAGCTGCATTCCGATGACTCCGGTCGACGCCACAAGCACTGCCTCCTCCGGAATCTGAAGAACGTCCCTCGCTTTTTTTGCAGTTGTCCTGCAATAGTCCATGCCCTCCTGTCCGGTGCAGGCGTTCGCGATTCCTGCATTGATGACTACCGCCTGCGCCACGCCGTAGGTTTCCACAATATTACGATCCCACTTGACCGGTGCAGCCTTCACGACATTTGTCGTAAAGGTTCCTGCCGCCCTGCACGGCACCTCGCTGTAAATCAATGCCATGTCGGTTCGATTCTTGTACTTGATTCCCGCCGCTGTCGCCGCCGCGAAAAATCCTTTTGCCGCCGTCACGCCGCCCTCTGTCTTTTTCATTTCACACTTCCTCCTATCTTACAGATGCTCTGCTCATTTATCACCGCATCATAATAATTGATATCTTCCCTCAGTTTCCAGTCGAGCCCCTTCCAGAAATTGTTGCCGACCTCATTCTCCTTGAATGCCAGAAGATTGACCTTGCTGATTTTTTCCGCCTTCAACGCCTCCAGACATTTTTTTACCATCTCCTGACCGATTCCGTGTTTGCGGTAGTTCTCATGCACACAGACATGGTAAAAACAGGCGCTTCTCCCATCGTGTCCGCAGAGAATTGCCCCGATGATTTTTCCATCCATCGATGCAACCATACTCGTCGTAGGATTCCTGCGTATAAACCGCTCCACCCCGTCCCTCGAATCATCGACGCTGCGAATCGCAAATCCCTGAATACTCATCCAAAGTTCATAGACTTTTTCATAATCCTCAATCTTCATTTCCCGTATTTCATATTGATGCTCCAAATTAAATTTCCATCCTTTTCTCTTTTTACGGGAACATCGGCGCCATCGCCAACCCTTCGCTCTCCTCAAAACCAAACAAAAGGTTCATGTTCTGCACCGCCTGACCGGCAGCCCCCTTGACCAGATTGTCCAATGCGCCCATCATGACAATGCGTCCCGTCCGCTCGTCAATCTTAAAGTTTACATCCACAAAATTGCTTCCCTCTACCCATTTTGTCTCCGGGCAGACATCCTTTGGCAGGACGCGGACAAATTTTTCTTTCGCATAATATTTGTCGTAAACAGCCTTTATCTCCTCGTAGGTCGGATAACTTCCGTCCGCCTTCTTCTTCAAAGACGCATACTCTGTCGCTAAAATTCCGCGGTTCATCGGCACGAGATGCGGTGTGAAATTCACCGTGATTACCTCCCCTGCGGCATAGCCTAACTGCTCCTCAATCTCCGGTGTATGCCTGTGCGTCGTGACCCCGTATGCCTTCATATTCTCATTGACCTCGCAAAAAAGATTCTGCACTTTGGCTGCTCTTCCCGCTCCCGACGTCCCTGATTTTGCGTCGATAATCAGCGTGTTCGCATCAATCATTCCCTCCTTCACCAGCGGATACGCCGTGAGGATTGAACAGGTCGTGTAGCACCCTGGATTCGCCACCAAACGTTTTCCCTTAATCTGCTCGCGGTTAATCTCACAGAGTCCGTAAACTGCTTCCTCAATAAATTGTGGACTCTTATGTGTAATCTGATACCATTTTTCATAAACTTTTACATCCTTAATCCGGTAATCCGCACTCAAATCAATCACTTTTGCCCTGCCGAGGATTCCCTCGTTCAAAACTCCTGCCAAAAATCCCTGCGGTGTCGCTGTAAAAATGACATCCACCTGCGCGGCGAGTTCCTCCAGATTGTCATCGAGGCATTTTTCGTCCACCAGCTCAAACATATTCTGATAGACTGACGCGTACGCCTCGCCGACGTAGCTTCTTGAACCGTACCATTTGATTTCCACTTCCTTATGTCCCAGCAAAATGCGCACCAGCTCATTTCCTGCATAACCGGTCGCACCGATGATTCCCGCTTTTATCATATTTGTATCCTCCATTTCCCTATCTTTTATCTTAATCTTTTCACTCACCGCAGTAAAGTATTAGTTTTAAAAAGTTTTCGCATCCTCTGTTGCATAATTATACATTCATCTTTTCGTTTATGCAAGACCTAATTTCAAAAAGACAAACTCTTTTTTTCGGGGAAGAATATATATCCGCTTCTTTATTTTATATCCGCGTTGTCCCTTCGGTCTTTTGTGTATTTTTCACACAGGTTATTGAATTAATATTAATATTTTGTGTATATTTTTACGCTTGCGTTTTTTTATGCGTTGTTGTATATTAGAGCTAGTTCAAAAAACGAAAAACATTTTTCAGGAAAGGATACCTACTGCTATGAAAGAAAAAGTTATTTTAGCTTATTCCGGCGGGCTTGACACCACCGCCATCATCCCTTGGTTAAAGGAAAACTACGACTATGAGGTCATCTGCTGCTGCATCGACTGCGGTCAGGAGGAGGAATTAGACGGACTCGAAGAACGTGCGAAATTGTCCGGTGCCTCCAAATTGTACATCGAGGACATCGTCGATGAGTTCTGTGACGACTACATTGTTCCGTGTGTGCAGGCAAATGCCGTCTACGAGAATAAATACCTGCTCGGCACCTCCATGGCGCGTCCGGGAATCGCCAAAAAACTGGTTGAGATTGCACGAAAAGAGGGCGCAACCGCTATCTGTCATGGTGCGACCGGAAAGGGAAATGACCAGATCCGTTTCGAGTTAGGCATCAAAGCGCTCGCCCCTGACATCAAGATTATCGCGGCATGGAGAGATGACAAATGGACCATGCAGTCACGCGAGGATGAGATTGCCTACTGCAAAGCGCACGGCATCAACCTTCCGTTCTCCGCGGATTCGAGCTACAGCCGTGACCGCAACTTATGGCACATCAGCCATGAGGGCTTGGAACTGGAAGACCCTAACAATGAACCTAA
>CAZBUW010000081.1:0-13933 GCA_964495195.1 uncultured Roseburia sp. | reverse complement strand
TTTGCGGGTAATGCTTGATACCAACATTTTTATCTCCATGATTTTTTTCCCATCCGCACAGACTAGAGAACTGGCAAAAAGGCTGACAGACAATCATCAGATTATAGTGTGCGATTATGTAATTGAAGAATTGCGGCTTGTAACTGACCGAAAATTTTCGTCAAAAAGGAAATTCCTTGACCAATTTTTTCTGGAACTGCCTTTTGAGTTAGTCTATACACCGAAAACATTGAATTTAAGCGATTTTCCTGAAGTGCGTGATATAAAGGACTCACCAATATTGGCGACAGCGATTATGGAGGGAATTGACGTATTTGTAACTGGTGATAAAGATTTTCTGGTTTTAGACGTGGATATACCTGAAATTATCACAATAGCAGAATTTCTGAGACAATACTAAAAAGGTGTCTTCCTGAAATTCTCTCTTAGCAGTCTCTAAAATATCTTCCCATCTAAAAATAGCTAACCCAGATTTAAAACCTTCTTAAAAAACAGCAAAACTCCATCTTCCACAGCAAATTGTTCCAATTCCTCTGCTGACAGATCATAATAGTACTTATTGGTTTTCATATCAATCGACATACTATCCAACGGAAAACCTTTTTTTCTAATTGCACTATGCGGCTTGTCTGTTAAAATGAACTTCTCACTTTCCATAGAAGGCTCCATCGCTTCATAAATATGTTCTTCATCCATCACAAAGCAGATTGCATTTCTGTACCTTGCAACAAGGTTCCCATACTGCCGTACAAGACCTGCGTAATGCTCCATCATCTCTTCATCCGATAAGCATTTTCCATCTACATTGCGCACATGGACCCCCGGCTGAACCTCATCCGGAACATTATCAAAATATAAGCCGGAATCACAGGAAAAAACCGGAATATGAAAAGCCTTATAGTATGCCAACGCCTTCAGCCTTGCATTTTCAAGTGGTGTATGACCGTTTTCCTTCACTTCCGGAATCATTTTTCCCTCTGCTTTTAAATCACTTAAACCAATTAATTCTATGTCTATTTTTTCAAGCCTGTTCTTCATTACAGATAACTTTGCCTGATTGCCTGTCCCAAATAGTAATTTCATTTATATACCAAACCTTTTCTTCTGTGTTCTCCTCGTCTCAATCACTGTCCTGTTGTCCCTGTCTCTGCCGGCTGTCCGGGCTCGTCCTCCTCCGGATCCACATAGGAGTAGGCGTTGGCGATTTTTGTGTTCTCCGCCGTCAGCACGACAGGTTCCCGGTAATATGCTACGACAGGAGTATCCTTTGCCACCTGCTCATACAGGGCAGCAGCCACCTCCTGCGGCACATTGATGCACCCGTGGGAACCGGATGTCTTATAAATATCTCCGCCAAAGCTGCTTCTCCAGCTGGCATCATGGATTCCGACATTGTAGGCGAATGGCATAAAATACTGCACTGCCGACTCGTAGTCCTCCCCCACCAATGTCGCCGGACTCTTTTTGTATACAATCTTAAAAATTCCATCCGGGGAACCGTTTCCCTTGCTGATGTTCCCTGAGACAAAATCAGACTCGACCTTCAGCTCTCCCTCCTCATAATAATAGAGATGCTGATTGGTATAGTCGAGTTCGATATAGGTCGTTCCGATATCGTTGCTGATGCTCTTTACCTTTGCCACCTGGCTAAAGACCGGCTCCCTCTCAATCGTTCCTCCCGATGCTAAATCAGACTTAAGCTGCTCTTTTTCCGCCTCCTTGTCGATGACCCATCCGTAATCGCCACCGCCGATAGAGACTGTACCACCGGCTGTGGTCTGAAATTCCCGGACATCACCGTAGGTGTTGTACTTGCTTGCAAGATACTGCACATAGGTGGTGAGCGCATCGTCCGAGAGAGCAACTTTACCATCTTCCACCTCTATGAAATCGATAATCTTTTCCTGGTCAAGCACTTCCCCCTCATCTCCGACATCGTAGGTTATCACAAGGGAAAGATACGCTTCAATCTGTTCAAGCTGCTTCTTCAGGCTATCGTCATCAGCACGGACCTCCGGCTGCTCATACATCTCATCCGTAAGCGTAAGCTTCGTCTCACCCCCCTCCACAGCGTCAAAAATCATCTCTTTTACCTCATCCGTCTTTATGGCATTTCCCTCCACCTCAGGCACAATCTCATAACCGTCCTGCGTTCTGACTAAATGGGCATCCTCGGGCTGTGTGATATTCTCCTCGTCAAACCATGCTATTTCATCCACCAGCTCCCTTAACTTCTCCTCGTCATACGTGATGGCAACACTCAGCTGATACTCCTGCTCTTTTCCAATCTTAGCAATCCATCCAAACCCGTTTTGCTTCTCAAGGATGGAGCCAGCCTCCCCCTCCGACACATAGGAATAGCCAAAATCCGGACCGAGAAGCTGCACCTTATCCCCGTCACGACTCTCGATTGTCAGCGTATAGCAGGAGACCTCGCGGCGAAGTTTTTCCTCCGCATCCTCAAGGTTCAAATTTCCGATAGAGACACCATTCATGCAGGTCTTTGGCATATAGTGTGACTGAAAAAAGATTGCAATCCCAATATAGATTCCTGCCAGAACCAGCACCGTTACTCCTCCGAGCGCTAAAATGCGCAGTTTATTTTCTCTCCAGAACTGATGTCTTTTTTTTCTCATTAATTTCCCTTCCCTCTGTTCTTCCTATTGTAAAAAGAGTTTGCTTGCGAACTCTTCGCGCGCGAGCGGTGTTGCATAGCAACTAACTTCCTATTCGCGAGCTGCGCATCCCCGCGGAGCGTTTTTTATCGAATAGGATTTTCCTATTCGATAAAAAAGAACTGTCCAAAGACAGTTCCTTTTCTTTATTCTGCTGCGTCTTCCGGCTTCTCGACAGCTGAGATTGCTGCTTTCTGCATCGGGATGCGACAGTTTTTATTGCTTCCGAATTCTACAATGACAGTGTCCTCAGAAATATCAATAACAGTTCCGTAAAAACCGCTTGTAGTCAATACGGTATCACCGACAGCCAACTCTGATAACATCAAATTCTTCTTCTGCGCCTCTTTCTTCTGTGGACGGATCATCATAAAATACATGACACCAAATAAAACTACCATCCAGAGAATTATGCCTCCCATTCCGAGTGCACTCGAACTCGTATTCGCTGTTGCTAAGATTGATAACATCTTAAATTCCTCCTGAACTATTTGTTTATGATAAAAATCAACTATCACCTATTTTACACAAAAGACCGCCAAACGGCAAGTCCTTTCCCGCCAATTCATTTTATTTTAAGAAAGTACGGTAACAGTTCAGCCATAGCCCATGCAGTGTGTGAATCATGCTTGCATGAAGGAACACACGGAATGAGGCTATGAGCGGAGCGCCTGATTATGAGCAAAGTTAGCTGCGTAGCAGCGGGAATGCAGCATAGCTGCCTTTGCGAATGGCGCGGGCTGAACTGTTACTACTTTTCAGTTCATCCATAGCCCATGCAGTGTGTGAATCATGCTTGCATGAAGGAACACACGGAATGAGGCTATGAGCGGAGCGCCTGATTATGAGCAAAGTTAGCTGCGTAGCAGCGGGAATGCAGCATAGCTGCCTTTGCGAATGGCGCGGGCTGAACTGTCACAAAATACGATGAATTTATCTTTCTTTTTCCCGGTTGATCTGTCCCATGCGGTACAGTTTCTCCTCCTTGTAGGACTTGAATCTGCCCGCGTCTAGCGCGTCCCTGATTTCCTCCATCATAGTATTATAAAAATACAGGTTGTGTAAGACACAAAGACGCATTCCGAGCATCTCCTTCGCCTTGAGCAGATGACGGATGTAGGCTCTGCTGTAACGACGGCAGGTCGGACACTGACACCCCTCCTCAATCGGGCGCATATCCTTCTCATACTTCTGATTGAAAAGATTGATTTTTCCAATGTTCGTGTAGACATGACCGTGGCGCCCGTTTCTTGAAGGGTAAACACAATCAAAGAAATCGACACCGCGCTCTACCGACTCAAGAATGTTTGCCGGTGTTCCGACCCCCATCAGATAGGTCGGCTTGTTTACCGGCAGATACGGCACGGTCTCCTCTAAGATGTGATACATCTCCTCATGCGTCTCCCCGACTGCGAGACCACCTACTGCATAACCGTCAAGATCCATCTCTGCGATGCGCTTCGCATGCTCGATACGGATATCCGGGAAAATTGCTCCCTGATTGATGCCAAACAGCATCTGGCTCCTGTTGACGGTGTCTTCAAGCGAATTGAGACGTATCATCTCTTTTTTACAGCGCTCCAACCAGCGTGTTGTGCGCGCCACGGAGTCCTCGACATACTTTCGCTCAGCCAGTGCTGGCGGACACTCGTCGAATGCCATCGCGATCGTGGAACCGAGGTTGGACTGAATCTGCATACTCTCCTCCGGTCCCATAAAAATCTTCGCCCCGTCAATGTGGGAATGAAAATACACTCCCTCCTCCTTGATTTTGCGGAGCCCCGCGAGCGAGAACACCTGAAATCCACCAGAGTCCGTCAAAATCGGTCTGTTCCACGACATAAATTTGTGGAGTCCGCCCACCTCCTTAATCAGCTTGTCCCCTGTTCTGACATGCAAGTGGTAAGTGTTTGACAGCTCCACCTGACATTTGATCTCCTCTAAATCTTCGGTAGATACCGCTCCCTTGATGGCAGCGACCGTACCTACATTCATAAATACCGGTGTCTGGATATCTCCGTGCACCGTGTGAAAGACGCCTCTCTTTGCGCGTCCCTCCTGTTTCAACAATTCGTACATCTTATACTCCTCTATTCTTTTTCCCGGGTAATCAGCCCGTCTAATAGTTCAAAATAATTTTCAAACGTCTTCCTGCAGCAGGACGGATTGATAATTTCGATTCCCTCGCTCTTTAGTCCCACCAGAGAAAACGCCATTGCAACGCGATGATCCTCATAGGTCTCTATGGCTGCCGGTCTCACCTTACCCGGATAGATGGTGATGGCATCCTGCTCCTCCTCACATCTGATTCCAAGTCTTTGCAGTTCCGTCGCCATCGCATGCAGCCTGTCGCACTCCTGCAGCCTGATATGTCCGATTCCCTCCATGCGCACCGCACTGTCTGCAAAAGGGGCAAGCGCGGCAAGCGTCAGCGCCTGATCCGAGAAATCGTTCATGGGAACCGTCACTCCTTTTAGCGTGCCATCCTCCGGCCCTGTCACACGGATTCCCTCCGCGGTCTCCTCAACCACACAGCCCATCTGCTCAAGCACGCCGAGGAACTTCAAATCCCCCTGCATACAGTCCTTTGTCACATGCCGCACGAGTGCCTTTCCACCCGTGACAGCCGCCGCCCCGTAAAAATAGCACGCTGCCGAGACATCCGGCTCAATCTGATATGTTCCCGCCTGATAAGCTGCATGCTCACCCACAACATAATTTCTGCCGTCGTAATCCGCCGTCACGCCAAACTGTTCCATCATCTTTCGCGTGATACGAATGTACGCCCCGTCCGTCTTTTCGCTTGTAATGTGGATTCGAAGACCACGTTTCGCCATCGGAGAAACCAGAAGCAGTGCACTCAAAAACTGTGTGCTCTTGCTGATGTCAAGCTCCATCTGAAGTGCTCTCTCCTGCGCGTTTGCTCCGCTGATGCGAACCGGAAGATGCCCTTCCCGTTCCATGTATTCAATCTTTGCCCCTATTTGAAGCAGTACGTCAAATAGCGGCTTCATCGGGCGCTTCTTCATCTGCTCCGATGCGTCGATCACAAAGGTTCCACTCGACAGACCAAGCATCGCCGACAGAAATCTCGCAGCGGTTCCCGCACTGCCTACATTTATAGTTCCATTCTGACAGGGGATTGCTCCCCCCTCTCCTCTTACGGTGACGGTCTTCTCCGACTCGTCTGCCGCCACCAAAAAACCGAGGTCTTTTAGCGCCTGCAAAAAATGCCGGGAGTCATCGCTGAAGAGGACGCCGGTCAGCCTAGTGGTGCCGTCCGCTAAAGCCGCCATCAGAAGCGCCCGGTTGGTCATGCTCTTTGAACCCGGAACCTCCACGATCCAGTCGATGGGGGATTGAATTGGAGTGACTTTATAATTTTGAATCATACGATTTTCTCCTTCATAGGCTTCGTCATGCCATTCGAGCGCCGCAGGCTCTCTCATTCACGGGCTTCGCCGTTCTTGCAATGACTTCCTCTTTGAGCCATGCCATTCGAGTGCCTTCGGCTCTCTCATTCACGGGCTTCGCCCTATCGTTGCTCTCTGAAGCAAATTCGCCTGCAAGCAGGCGTTTTGCTTCTTCTCGCAACGGCATGGCTCATTGCCAACGCGCACATTATAACACAATTCTGTTGCATGGGAAAGAGAAATCTCCTATAATGGTGTTTATGATTAGTTTTGAAGTTTAGGAGGATATGGTTATGGCTGGTTCTACGTTTGGAACGGTATTTAAGATTACAACATGGGGGGAATCCCACGGGAAAGGAATCGGTGTCGTAGTGGACGGTTGCCCGGCAGGGCTTCCCCTGTGCGAGGCGGATATTCAGGAGTATTTAGACCGCAGGAGACCCGGACAGTCAAAGTATTCCACGCCAAGACAGGAGGCGGATGCCGTCGAGATTCTATCCGGAATCTTCGAGGGAAAGACCACAGGGACCCCGATTTCCCTCGTCGTCTACAACAAAAACCAGCAGTCTAAAGATTACAGCGAAATCGCCTCGTACTATCGACCTGGACATGCCGATTACACCTTTGACTGTAAATACGGTTTCCGGGATTACAGAGGCGGCGGCCGCTCCTCGGGGCGCGAGACAATCGGGCGCGTTGCTGCCGGGGCAATCGCCTGCAAAATTTTAAAAGAACTTGGCATTCATCTTCTGACTTACACATACTCCATCGGTCCAATCCACATTGACCCGGCTTTCTTTGACGCCCAGGAAATCCCGCGCAATCCGCTCTATATGCCGGATGCTGAGGCGGCGGAGAACGCGCAGGGATATCTTGACGCCTGCATGGCACAGTCAAATTCATCCGGCGGCGTCGTGGAATGCATCGTGAGCGGGATGCCCGCCGGAATCGGCGACCCCGTCTTTGAAAAACTAGATGCCAATCTGGCGAAGGCAATCTTTTCCATCGGCGCTGTCAAAGGCTTTGAGATTGGCGACGGTTTCGATGCCGCAAGGGCAACAGGTTTTCTAAACAACGACAATTTTGTGAAACGCGCCGACGGTTCCATCGGAAAAGAGAGTAATCATTCCGGCGGCGTTCTCGGCGGAATGAGCGACGGCTCAGATTTGATTCTGCGCGCCGCCATCAAGCCGACCCCTTCCATTGCAGCCACCCAAAAGACCGTAACCCGGGATGGCAAAGAAATCGAAATCAATATTAAAGGCCGGCACGATCCTGTCATCGTACCGCGCGCCGTTGTTGTCGTGGAAGCGATGACAGCACTCACCATTGTGGACTTGCTCTTTACCAACATGAGCGCTACCATGGATGTCATCACAAACTTTTATCAGCGATAAAAGCAAAAGAATCGCGGTGGACGCTCAAATCCACCGCGATTCTTTTGCTTTTTCATTGCAAATCAGAAATCTGCACCTTCTGCACGAAAACCTACTGATTCTCCAGTTTTAAAATGTAAATGCTGTTTGGCTTATCGACCTTGATCGGCTTTCCGACTACAAGAGAATATTTATCATCGTAGTTAATTTTGTAGGAGACAATCTCATTCGTGGCATTATTCAACGTCAGATAATGCCTCTCATCCGGGTAGATGGCGAGCATCTTCGGATAATCACTGTAGACTCTGGTGTTAAAAACTTCTGTGAGTCTTCCCGTTCCCGGCTCGATGGAAAAGCAGTTGACGCTGTCCACCCCCGCATTCGAGCAGAATAAATATTTTCCCGATTTTGACACCTCCATACCGGAAGCGGCACAGGTGTCATCATCGTAACTTTTCTTTGTCGCAATCGTCTGCACTTTTTCGAAATTCGGCATGCCGTTCGCTGCAATCGTGTACTCATATACTTCCACACAGTTGGACAATTCGTACAATACATACGCATATTTTCCGTCTCTTGAAAAACGAATCATGCGAGGCGCTGACTCTAACGGTCCCCGAATCATATCTACCAGTCTCAGTTTCCCCGTTTCATAATTTACCTGATAGATTCGCACCTGATCGATTCCATTGTCGACTGCACACAAAAATTTCTGATCCGGTGTGAGTTTCACGCAGGATACATGCGGGAAGAAATCGCGGTGCGCGATATTGCGGCCTGTTCCCTTGTGGAAAATCCCATCTGCAATCTCTCCGATGCCGCCATTCTCCAACAGCTTCATAACGGTGACTTTCCCGTCGTGAAATCCCGCCACAAAGAGAAAACGGTTCTCATCGTCCACCTCGACATAGCAGCCTCTCATCCCGCCAATCCACTGCTTGTTAATCGGCTCTAAATCTCCGTCCGGCATAATCTTGAAGGCTTCCACGCCCTCGTCGGCAATGGAGTATAAATATCTGCGGTCTTTTGATACAACTACATCTGACGGATTATTGATTGGAACCACCTTGCGCTCCTCCAAAACGGCATTCTCCACGTCAACGTCATAAATATGGATTCCTACACTGTTCTCATGGGTATAAGTTCCCACATACGCTACATACTTCTCCTGTTTCATCTCCAACACTCCTATTCTTCTTTTCTGCGTAAAATATCAAACATTTCCAGCGGCTGTCCCAAATCGATATAAAGGACCTGCTGTGGATGTGGTGCTGACTCCATCTCATTCCCCTCATCATCCACAATACGTTTTACTGTTACACTTATATTATCGCCGTTTGGCTTCATAACTTCAATAGTTTCTCCCACCAAAAATTTATTTCTTTGTTCAATCCGGTATAATCCGTCGGCATTCTGTTCCCCCACGATGCCTAAATAGGTATATTCTTTCACATAGGTATTGCTGTCGTAAATCTGTGCTTCCCCGGACGGCTTCCCGAAGAAGAAGCCCGTGGTAAACTGACGGTATGTGCAGTTCGATATCTGATCTAAATACCACGGCATATTCTTTTGGTACAGCTCCGGCGATTCGAGATAATCGTCAATCGCCTTGCAGTATGTGCGCGCCACTGTCGCCACATAGAGCGCAGTCTTCATTCTCCCCTCAATCTTTAAACTGTCGATGCCCGCGTCGATAATCTCCGGGATATGTTCAATCATGCAAAGATCCTTGGAGTTAAAAATATAGGTTCCCCGCTCATTCTCATAGACCGGCAGATACTCACCCGGCCGCTGTTCCTCCACAACCGCATATTTCCAGCGGCAAGGATGCGTACAGGCTCCCTGGTTCGCATCTCTCCCCGTAAAATAATTGCTGAGCAGACATCTTCCCGAGTAGGAGATACACATCGCTCCGTGAATAAACGTCTCTATCTCTAAATCGTCCGGTATATTAGCGCGAATCTGTTTGATTTCCTCCAAAGAGAGTTCCCTCGCCGACACGACGCGCTTTGCTCCCAAACCATACCAGAACTGATAGGTTCCATAGTTGGTGTTGTTCGCCTGTGTGCTGATGTGGCGCTCAATTTCCGGGCAGATTTCCCTGGCAATCATGAAAATTGCAGGGTCTGCGATAATCAACGCATCCGGCTTAATCTCTTTCAACTCTTTAAAATACTCGCGCACCCCGTCTAAGTCATTGTTGTGCGCTAAGATATTGGCGGTCACATACACTTTGACATCATGCGCATGGGCAAATTCAATTCCCTCTCTCATATCCTCCATGGAAAAATTCTTTGCTTTCGCGCGGAGGCCAAACACCTCACCGCCGATATAAACGGCGTCTGCGCCGAACATAACGGCCACCTTTAAAACTTCTAAACTGCTTGCCGGTACCAACAACTCCGGTCTTCTCATCCTATTTACTTCCTTTCCTTTTTCGAACTGACAGTGATGCCGTCACCGATTGGCAGCACTGCTGTCACAAGTTCCTCGTTGTGGGTCAGCTCATAGAGATAATCCCGCATTCTTTTATGGATTGTGCGGTTTCTTCGCGTCACAAGATAGCGCGACTCTATGATGTCCCCGTCCTGCAGCACATTGTCCGAAATCAGGGTGCCTCCCGGCGCTAAAAGTCTTAAAATATCCGGCATGAAATGAATATACTGCCCCTTGGCCGCATCCATAAAAATAAAATCGAACGGCTCCTGTAAATCTTTTAGCACCTCAGCCGCATCCCCTTCCATCAGAGTAATCTGCGCTTCCTTGTCTGCACGTTTGAAATTCTCCCTCGCAATGGGAATTCTCTTCTCGTAATTTTCGATGGTCGTAATATGACAATCTGCCGGATTGTACTCTGCCATTAGAATCGCAGAAAATCCGACAGCCGTCCCCACCTCTAAGATACGCGCGGGCCTCGTCACAGAAAGAAACATCTTTAAAAATGTCTGCATCTCTTTTCTAATGATTGGCACGTAGGTATCGAGCGCTTCTTTTTCAATTTCATCTAACACTTTCGTATTGCCTGTATCAAGGGAGTTGATATAGGTCACAAGTCTCTCATCAACAATCACTTTCTACTCCGTTCCCTCCTGCGGCTCCAGCTCTGTGGAATTCTCGGTGTCCTCCTCCGTCACGGCTTCCGTATCCTCCACGCTCTCCTCCGTTACAGCGGAGAGAACCGCCATTATCTCTTTTGGCTCCATGGAGGTATTTAAGACATAGACACCCTGCTGGAGTTTTCCGGCGTAGGAGGAGATGCGAAGCTGAACATAAAAGAGTCCGGCATCACGAATCAGTCCCTTTTCCTCGAGCATCTCGCCCACTTCCCGATCTGACATATCGGAGGTAATCTGAACCGTGATGTCCTCTCCCGGCGCACCACTCATCGCCTTCTCTGTGAAAACACGATATCCAAATTCATATCCTGCCATTCCAATCTTCGTCAATCCGAAGATGACTAGCAGAATGACCAACAGTGAAAAACTTATTCTTACAAATTTTATAATAATCTTGTTCAGTCTCATCTGTCTACCTGTGTCTTTCCTTTCCGCCTAAACCTCCATAATGATTGGCATAATCATAGGTCTTCTCTTTGTCTCCTTCCAGACAAACTCTCCCAGACAATCTTTAATCTCTGTCTTGATTTTGCCCCAGTCGGTAATATTGCGGTCCATGCAATACTGCATTCTGTCCTCTAAGACTTTTCTCGCCTCATCCATCAGGCTCTCAGAACTTCTGACATAGACGAATCCTCTCGATACAATATCCGGCCCTGCAAGCACCTGTCCTGAGCCACCCTCCAGCGTCAGAACTACAATGATAATTCCGTCTTCCGCCAGATGCTGTCTGTCGCGCAATACAATATTTCCAACATCTCCGACACCGAGGCCATCAACCATGATGTCTCCCACATGGACACGCCCGGTCACCGCTGCGCTCTCATTGTCTAACTCGAGCACATCTCCGGATGACAACAGGAAAATATTGTCCTTGTTGATTCCAAGTTCCTCTGCCACGCGCGCCTGTGCAATCAGGTGGCGGTACTCTCCATGCACCGGAATCGCATACTTTGGTCTCACCAGAGAATAAATCAGTTTGATTTCCTCCTGGCAGGCATGGCCGGATACATGAACATCCTGGAAAATAACATGCGCCCCCTTCATGGACAATTCGTTGATAATCTTAGAGACCGCCTTCTCATTTCCCGGAATCGGATTTGAACTTAAAACAATCGTATCGTTCGGTTTGATGGTCACTTTTTTATGCATTCCGCTCGCCATACGGGAAAGTGCCGCCATGGACTCCCCCTGACTTCCGGTCGTGATTAAAACGGTCTGTTCGTCCGGATAGCGCTTCAATTCTTCAATATCAATCAATGTATTGTCCGGGATGCTGATATAGCCTAACTCGGATGCCGTTCCGATAATATTGACCATGCTTCGTCCCTCGATAACAACTTTACGTCCGTATTTGTAGGCCGTGTTCATAATCTGCTGCACACGATCCACATTGGATGCAAAAGTCGCAATAATGATGCGGGCACGCTTATTCTCCGCAAAAATCTCCTCGAAGGTCTTACCGACCGTCTTCTCCGACATCGTAAATCCCGGTCTCTCCGCATTGGTACTGTCACACATCAACGCCAGAACACCTTTTTTTCCAATCTCGCCAAAGCGCTGCAAATCGATGGCATCTCCATAAACCGGCGTGTAATCGACCTTAAAGTCACCGGTGTGTACGACAGTTCCCGCCGGTGAGTAGATAGCAAGTGCAGCTGCCCCCTGAATACTGTGGTTCGTGCGGATAAATTCCACGCGGAAGCATCCAAGGTTGATATGCTGTCCGTATTTCACTACTTTGCGCTTCACCTTTGTGAGCATATTGTGCTCTTTTAACTTGTGTTCGATAATACCGATTGTCAGCTTTGTCCCATAGATTGGCACATTGATATCCCGGAGCACATAAGGGATTGCCCCGATGTGATCCTCATGTCCGTGTGTGATAAAGAATCCCTTTACCTTGTCAATATTGTCTTTCAGATAGGTCACATCCGGAATGACTAAGTCGATTCCGTACATATCATCCTCCGGGAAAGACAGTCCACAGTCCACGACTATAATACTGTCCTCATACTCGAACGCGGTAATATTCATACCGATCTGTTCTAATCCGCCGAGCGGAATAATTTTCAACTTTGAAGCTGGCTGTTTTTTCTCACTTTTCAAATCATTACCTCCATAAAATTAATATTCAATATCTGCATCGTCGATCAGTTCGGCGAACACTTTTCCAATCGCTGCAATCTCCTTCTCGTCCTCCACCATCACAAAGACAAGTTCCTGGTTCTCCGCAGCCACTTCCCTTAAGATATAGGCGTCACTGTCGCCCTCCTCTTCCTCTGTCACCAAAAGATATTTTGTTCCGTTAATCTGCGTCTCCTCGACCACAAAAAAATCAGTTGACTCTTTTGTTTCCGGGTCAACAAAATTTACTTTCTCCATATTAAACTGACATATCCTTTCCTTCTCATTCCATCCTTATGCTTCGTTTTTGTGCATGCTCAAATAATCCAGATACCCTTGCAAAATAAATATTGCCGCAATCTCATCCACATATTCTTTCCGATGTTCCCGGCGAATCCCGAACTCCATCATTGCGCGGTCTGCCGCGACTGTCGTAAGTCTCTCGTCCCACAAAATGACAGGAAGCCCCGTACGGCGCTCAAGCATCTCCTTGAACTCCGCTGTCTTCTCGCAGCGTTCCCCCTCCGTATTGTTCAGATTCTTCGGGTAACCAAGGACAATCTTCTCCACCTGATACTCTGCAATAATCTCCTCGATACGCGCTAGCGTCTGGCGCAGTTTGCCCGGAGATTTTCTTCGAACGATTTCCACCCCCTGGGCAGTCAAAAGAAGGGCGTCGCTCACCGCGACCCCGACTGTCTTAGAGCCGAAATCAAGTCCTAAAATTCGCATATTCACTAACCAAACCTTTCCTAACAATAGTTCAAAAGCCTCACTTCATTGGAAGCGAGACTTTTTTGAAAACGACCTGACTATTCCCAGGAATTATTTTTAATGTACGCTTTTAAAACTTCTTCCACTAATTCGTCACGTTCTACTTTCATGATCAGGCTTCTTGCATTATTATGGCTGGTGATGTAGGTAGGATCACCTGACATAATATATCCAACAATCTGATTGACCGGGTTGTAACCCTTCTCGCTGAGTGCACGATAAACAATCTTTAGCACTTCGCTCACCTCGAGCTCCGGTCCCTTTTCAACTTTAAAATACTGTGTGTTATTGATATTTTGCATATTTCCACGCCCTTACGATTGCTCTTTTGTACTTAGACTTAAAAGCATTGCTACACTTATTCTAATATAGATTGTCCCAAAATTCAACTATAAAAATTCTTTTTATAGGGTTGTTTCACGAAGGCCTATCAGTTAATGTTTTGATCTTGT
>CAZBUW010000080.1:0-14250 GCA_964495195.1 uncultured Roseburia sp. | reverse complement strand
TTTTTCCGGTGCGAGCCGAGGGGCTTCCATCGGTCATGTGTCGCCGGAAGCCGCAGTCGGAGGGCCGATTGCCTTAGTGGAAGAGGGAGATATCATCAGGATCAACATTCCACAGATGACGTTAGACGTTGTGGTATCGGATGAGGAGATGGCAGCGAGAAAGGCAAAATGGCAGCCGAGAGAGCCAAAGGTTACCTCGGGTTATCTGACGCGCTACGCTTCCATGGTTACCTCGGGAAATCGCGGAGCCATCCTTGAAATACCGGGACAAAAATAAAGCGTCCGCATATTTTTTTAGTTGATGTAGAAAGAGAGGAACATTTTATGCAGTTGACAGGTGCGCAAATTGTAATAGAATGCCTGAAAGAACAGGGAGTCGACACTGTTTTTGGATATCCGGGCGGCGCCATCTTAAATGTATATGATGAGTTATATAAACATAGAGATGAAATGAACCACATATTGACGTCCCATGAGCAGGGGGCTTCCCATGCTGCGGACGGATATGCGAGAAGCACGGGAAAAGTGGGTGTGTGTTTCGCGACGAGCGGCCCGGGGGCGACAAACCTCGTCACCGGAATTGCCACCGCCTACATGGATTCGGTACCGGTGGTGGCAATCACCTGCAACGTTACCGTCCCGCTGCTTGGAAAAGACAGTTTTCAGGAGATTGACATTGCCGGGATTACAATGCCAATCACAAAACACAACTTTATTGTAAAAGATGTCACAAAATTAGCTGACACCATTCGCCGTGCATTTAAGATTGCACAGACCGGGAGACCGGGGCCGGTTCTTGTCGATATCCCAAAAGATATCACCGGGGCAAAGACAGAATATAAAAAAATGGTGCCGCAGCCGATTGAGCGGGTGACAGACAAGATGACAGAGGCGGATTTAGAGAAGGCAGTCGCCATGATTAAGAGGGCAAAGAAACCATTTATCTTTGTCGGAGGAGGCGCAGTCATCTCGGGGGCGAGCGGCGAACTCAAAGAGTTTGTGAGAAAAGTGGATGCTCCGGTCTGCGATACGCTGATGGGAAAAGGTGCGTTCGACGGTACGGATGAACTCTACACCGGAATGCTCGGCATGCACGGGACAAAGACCGCAAACTTAGGAGTCAGCGAGTGTGATCTGCTGATTGCAATCGGTGTCCGATTTTCCGACCGTGTGCTCGGCAATGCCAAAAAATTTGCGAGCCATGCCAAAATCCTTCAGTTCGATGTGGACGCGGCGGAAATCAATAAAAATATCATGGTTGACGCATGCGTGATTGGCGATGTCAAGGTCGTATTACAGAAGCTGAATGAGAGACTGACGCAGGAAGAACACAAAGCGTGGAAACAGCATATTTTTGAAATGAAAGAAAAATTTCCTCTCAGATATCCTGAGACCGGATTGTCGGGGCCTTATGTGATGGAGGAAGTATACCGCCAGACGAAAGGGGATGCTGTTATCGTCACGGAAGTGGGACAACATCAGATGTGGGCAGCCCAGTATTACAAATACAAGAATCCGAGAACGTTCCTCTCCTCGGGAGGACTCGGAACGATGGGATACGGACTTGGAGCAGCAATCGGGGCACAGGTCGCAAATCCGGGGAAGCAGGTCATCAACATTGCGGGGGACGGCTGTTTTCGCATGAATATGAATGAGATTGCAACTGCGGTGAGGCAGAAACTGCCGCTGATTGAGATTATCATAAATAACCATGTGCTTGGCATGGTGCGTCAATGGCAGGATCTTTTCTATGAAAAACGTTATTCTGCTACGGTGTTAGACGATGGAGTAGATTTTGTGAAATTGGCAGAAGCAATGGGAGCGACGGGATACCGCGCCACCAATCGTCAGGAATTTAACGAGGTGCTGCAGAAGGCACTGGCATCTGAGACTCCGGTTCTGATTGACTGTATCATCGACTGTGATGACAAAGTGTGGCCGATGGTGGCACCGGGGGAGGCAATCAGTTCCGCATTTACAGAGGAAGACTTGAAGTAAGCAAAGAAAGAGGAGGAAGTTATATTATGAGCAGAGTTTACAATTTTTCTGCAGGACCAGCGGTTTTGCCGGAGGAAGTGTTGAAAGAGGCAGCAGATGAGATGTTAGATTACCGGGGGAGCGGTATGTCCGTCATGGAGATGAGCCACCGTTCCAAGGTGTATGATAAGATTATCAAAGATGCGGAGCAGGATTTAAGAGATTTAATGAATATTCCGGATAACTACAAAGTGTTGTTTTTGCAGGGAGGGGCATCCCAGCAGTTCGCAATGATTCCGATGAATCTGATGAAAAACAAAAAGGCGGGTTATATCGTCACAGGTCAGTGGGCGAAAAAAGCCTACCAGGAGGCACAGATTTATGGGGAAGCAGTAAAGCTCGCTTCTTCCGAGGATCAGACATTCTCCTATATCCCGAATTGTTCCGATTTAGATATTCCGGACGATTTAGATTACGTCTATATCTGTGAGAATAATACCATCTACGGAACCAAATACAAAGAGCTTCCGAATACCAAAGGTCACACCTTAGTGGCAGATGTATCTTCCTGCTTTTTATCTGAGCCGGTGGATGTGACAAAATACGGTGTCATCTACGGCGGAGTCCAGAAAAATATCGGGCCTGCGGGTGTCGTGATTGTGATTATCCGCGAGGACTTAATCACGGAGGACACCCTTCCGGGAACACCGACCATGTTAAAATACAAGACACATGCAGATGCAGATTCCTTATATAACACACCTCCTGCTTACGGTATCTACATATGCGGCAAAGTTTTTCAATGGCTGAAAAAGATGGGCGGACTCGAGGCGATGAAGAGACGCAATGAGGAGAAGGCAAAAATTCTCTACGATTTCTTAGATCAGAGCAAATTGTTCAAAGGGACCGTTGTTGCAAAGGACCGCTCTCTGATGAATGTGCCGTTTGTCACGGGAGATGAAGAATTAGATGCCAAATTTGTAAAAGAGGCAGCGGAGGCAGGATTTGTCAACTTAAAGGGTCACCGCACGGTCGGCGGAATGAGAGCTTCCATCTACAATGCAATGCCAAAGGAAGGCGTTGAGAAATTAGTAGCCTTTATGAAAAAATTCGAGGAGGAAAATGCATAATGTATCAGTACAATTGTTTAAATCCAATTGCCAACATCGGATTAGATCTCTTCTCCGGAGATTATAAAAAGGTGGAGGATATCAAGGATGCGGATGCGGTACTTGTCCGCAGCGCCGCCATGCATGATATGGAACTCCCGGAAAAACTTCTCGCTGTCGCAAGAGCAGGCGCAGGGGTCAACAACATCCCGCTCGACAAATGTGCGGAGAAGGGAATTGTTGTCTTTAATACTCCGGGGGCAAATGCAAACGGTGTAAAAGAGCTCGTCTTTGCAGGGATGCTCTATGCCTCACGCGATATTGTGGGAGGTATCAACTGGTGTCTTGCAAATCAGAACGATGAAAATATCGCAAAGATGGCGGAGAAACAGAAAAAGAACTTTGCAGGTATCGAGATCTCGGGAAAGAAATTAGGTGTCATCGGACTCGGAGCAATCGGAGTTCTCGTGGCGAATGCGGCGACACACATGGGAATGGACGTGTACGGATACGATCCATATATCTCTGTCAATGCAGCATGGAATTTATCCAGAAGTGTAAAACATATCAGCAATATCGAGGACATCTACCGCGAGTGTGATTTTATCACAATCCACGTTCCGCTGTTAGATTCCACGAAGAAGATGATTAGCGCAGATGCCATCTCCATGATGAAACCAACTGCAATTGTACTTAATTTTGCCAGAGATTTACTTGTGGACGAGGAGGCGATGGTGGAGGCATTGGCAAACGGCAAGGTTGCCAGATATGTGTCCGATTTCCCGAATCCTACAACGGTAGGTGCAAAAGGATGTATCGTGACCCCGCATCTCGGCGCATCCACAGCGGAGTCGGAGGACAACTGTGCCATTATGGCGGTTCGTGAGATTCGTGATTATATGGAGAATGGCAATATTGTTCATTCCGTAAACTTCCCGGATTGTTCGATGGGAGCCTGCACCTATGCGGGACGTGTCGGAATTCTGCACAAGAATATCAAAGGAATGATTAGTCAGTACTCTACCGTCTTAGGAGATGCCAACATGAACATTGCGGACATGACAAACAAATCAAAGGGTGAGTATGCCTATGCGCTGATTGATGTTGATGCACCGATTACGGATGAAGTACTTGCGAAATTAGAGCAGATTCCGGGTGTGCTGCGCGTGCGAAAAGTGAAATAGTGAGGGAGAAAAATGGCGATTATAAAACCATTTAGAAGTATCAGACCAGCAGAAGGGAAGGCGGCAGAGATTGCTGCCCTCCCTTATGACGTTTATAACAGAAAAGAGGCTGCAGAAGTGACTGCACGGAATCCGGAGTCTTTTTTGAACATCGATAGACCGGAATCCCAGTTTCCGATTTCGGTAGATATGTATGACGACAGAGTATATCAGAAGGCACACGACATACTGTGGGATTGGGTGGAGCAGGGGAAGTTTGTCCGGGAATCCAAAGAGTGTTATTACCTTTATGAACTGACCATGAACGGAAGAACCCAGACCGGAATTGTCGCCTGTGCCGCCATCGATGATTACCTAAACGGCACAATCAAAAAGCATGAGAACACCAGAGAAGAAAAAGAGATTGACCGCATTAAGCATGTCAGTGTATGTAACGCCCAGACAGGGCCTATTTTTCTGGCATATCGTTCTCAAAAAGTAATCAATGAGGTTGTGGCAGAAGCCAAAAAAGAGCGGCCGCTTTATGATTTTACCTCAGAAGACGGAATTCGTCACAGAGTATTTTTGATTGCAGAGGAAGGAAAAATTGCTGCGATTCAAACAGCGTTTGAAGGATTAGAGCAGATTTATATTGCAGACGGACATCACAGAGCGGCTTCCGCAGTAAAAGTCGGACAGCAGCGCAGGGCGGCGCATCCGGATTATACCGGAGAGGAGGAGTTCAATTTCTTTTTGTCCGTTTTGTTCCCGGATGAAGAGCTTATGATTATGGACTACAATCGTGTGATAAAGGACTTAAACGGTTATTCTTTCAAAGGGTTTTATCAGGAGCTTAACCGCCGTTTTGAAGTGACGGAAATCACTGAGAGGGAGAATCACCGCCCGACGGAAAAGGGAACATTTGTAACTTATATGGAAGGACACTGGTTCCTCTGCAAAGTGCGGGCAGAAGATATCCCGAAGGACCCGGTGAAAAGTCTGGATGTCTCCCTGCTCTATGATCTGTTGCTGCACCCCGTCTTAGGAATCGGAAATCCCAAAACGGATGCCCGCATTGATTTTGTGGGAGGCATCCGTGGAATGGACGAGTTGGTACGGCGCTGTGACGAGGATTGTGCCGTGGCATTTGCCATGTATCCGACTTCCATCAAAGAACTTTTCGCCGTGGCGGATGCCGGACTTTTAATGCCGCCAAAATCTACCTGGTTCGAGCCGAAACTTCGAAGCGGGTTATTTATTCATGAGATTGAGGAGGAACAATAGCCTATGAATATTTTAGCAGAGATAGACACAACGGAAGTGGCAGAGACGATAAGCGATGCACAGAAAAAAGCGCAGGAGGCAATCGAGAATCCGGGTGTGATTCGCACTTATTTAGAGAACCTGATACCGGATTTGTGGGCGTTTGCACTTCAGGTTGTGGCTGCCATCCTCGTCTATGTCATCGGTGCAAAGCTGATTAAATATGTGCTGAAACTAATCCGGCGCTCCATGGAGCGCGCGGGAGCGGACGAGGGCGTGAAACAGTTTTTGGGAACTTTGATCAAATACGGTCTGTATCTGATTTTGATTACGGTTATCCTGAATGTGTTTGGAGTCGCGACGACATCTGTCGTTGCAGTCCTCGGGTCGGTCGGTGTCGCCGCCGGACTTGCCCTGCAGGGAAGTTTGTCGAACATGGCGGGAGGTGTCTTGATCCTGCTGCTCAAACCGTTTCGTGTCGGGGACTATATTATTGAAGATTCCCATAAAAATGAGGGAACCGTTTCGGAGATTTCCATTTTTTACACCAAGCTTGTGACCATTGATAACCGTGTGATTATGATTCCGAACGGAACGCTCGCTAACACGAGCATGACAAACGTGTCGCAGATGGAGAAGCGCCGCATCGACTTGACGGTCGGCATTGCCTATGATGCTGATTTGAAGGAGGCGAAGGAGGTGCTCCGTCAGGTGGTGGAGAGCGAGGAGGCAAGGCTCGCAGAGGAGGAGACGTTGGTCTTTGTCTCTGAATTAGCGGACAGTTCCGTTGTGCTGGGTGCGAGAATCTGGGTCGCATCGGAGGATTACTGGACGGCAAAATGGCGGATGACGGAAAATATCAAACTGGCATTTGACGAGCATCACATCTCCATTCCGTTCCCACAGCTTGATGTGCAAATTAGACAATAAATTTACATTTTTGTTGACATATATGGAAAAATATGCTAAATTTATATTGTTGAGTGATTCATTCAACAGAGAGAAAATCGACAACAAAGTTGCGAAAAAGAGAAGAACTGTATTAGGTTCGAGTAAACGTATTTAGGAGGGTTTTAGTTATGCAGCAAGGTACTGTAAAGTGGTTCAATGCAAAAAAAGGTTATGGTTTCATTTCTGACGAACAGGGCAAAGATGTATTCGTACATTTTTCCGCGTTGAACATGGATGGTTTCAAAGAATTGAAAGATGGAGAATCTGTTGAATTCGATGTAGTTGACGGTGAGAAAGGTCCACAGGCAGCTAACGTAATTCGTTTAGGTTAATTCATAAATTCATAGGAACACGAGGGACTGCAATCTTCTGCAGTCCTTTTTTTCTTGTCGAACAGGAAAATCCGTGTTGGCTGTTTGGGGGCGCGGATGAGGTGTCCGCGCCAGACGGAATATGGGTAATTATTGTGTTTTTCCCCGATATTTATACTTTTTTCCGGAAAAAATGAAGAAAAACAGTGCAAAAAAGGTTCCATTTGGGTAAAACAGAAGTTTTCCCGCGATTTTACCCAAAAATAAGGAAATTCTTGGGTAAATAACAAGAAAAAATCAATATTTACCCAAATGGTTCTTTTAAAATGTTTTCTCATTGTAAATATTGGAAATGATGATATAATGAGTGCAAGTGAGTCATCATGCTTGCATGATTGACGAACGACGAATGTCGACCATGAACCGCAGGTTCATGATATAATGAAAAAAGTTAATGCAAAAGGCTGGTTATAACAAGGAGGATTAGAATGGCACAGATAAAAGATTTGACAGCATACGAGATTTTAGAAGAGAGAGAGTTGGCAGATATCCATTCGAAGGGGTATCTGATTCGCCATAAAAAGAGCGGTGCGAGAGTTACGGTGATTTCAAACGACGACGAGAACAAGGTGTTTTGTATCGGATTTCGCACGCCGCCGGATGATTCCACCGGAGTGCCGCATATTATCGAGCACACTGTGCTCTGCGGGTCTGACAAATATCCGGTTAAGGATCCGTTCGTGGAACTCGTCAAGGGTTCTTTGAATACGTTTCTGAATGCGATGACTTACCCGGACAAGACAATCTACCCGGTCGCAAGCTGTAACGATAAGGATTTTCAGAATCTGATGAGTGTTTATATGGACGCTGTTTTTCATCCGAATATCTACAAGCATGAGGAGATTTTTAAACAGGAGGGCTGGCACTACGAGTTAGAGGATAAGGATGCGCCAATCACAATCAACGGTGTGGTATATAATGAGATGAAGGGAGCGTTTTCCTCCGCGGACGACGTGCTGCAGAGAGAGATTTTAAATTCGCTGTTCCCGGACACGACCTACCGCAACGAGTCCGGCGGCGACCCGGAGGTAATTCCGGAGTTGACCTATGAGGAATACTTAAATTTTCACCGCAGATATTATCACCCTTGCAATTCCTATATCTATCTCTATGGGGATATGGATATCGCAGAGAAACTGCAGTGGATGGATGAGGAGTATCTGGGAAAATATGAAAAGATTGAGCTCGATTCTGAGATTGTGACACAGAAAGCCTTTTCGAAACCGGTGGAAGTGAGAAGGAGTTATTCTATCTCCTCCACGGAATCCGAGGAGGACAATACCTACCTTGCCTACAGCATGGTGGTGGAAGACAATCTGCACAAGGAGCTCATTTATGCATTCGACATCTTAGACTACGCTTTAGTCAGCGCGCCGGGAGCGCCTTTAAAACAGGCGTTAGTCGATGCGGGAATCGGAACGGACGTGAGCGGAAGTTTCGACAACGCCAGCAAACAGCCGTTTTTTTCCATTGTGGCAAAGAATACAAACGTCTCGGAAAAAGAGCGTTTTGTACGCATCATCCGTGAGACATTAGAAAAGATTGTGGAGGAGGGAATCAATCAGGATGCACTTCTCGCCGGGATCAACAGCGCGGAATTCCGTTTCCGCGAAGCCGATTACGGACAGTTCCCGAAGGGATTGTTCTATGTGCTGGACAGCTACGAGAGCTGGCTTTACGATGAGACGCAGCCGTTTTTGTATCTGGATGCAATCGAGACATACCGGGGACTTAAGGAGAAGGTCGGCACCGATTACTTTGAAAAACTGATTCAGAAATATATGCTGGACAATACGCATGCGTCCCTCGTCATCATCGAGCCGGAGAAAGGCTTGAATGCAAAGAAGGAAAAAGCGTTGGAGGAGAAACTTGCAGCGTACAAGGCGACGCTTTCGGAGAGTGAGTTAGAGCAGTTGATTGCAGATACAAAACATCTGAAAGCATACCAGGAGGAACCGTCTCCGAAGGAAGACCTTGACAAGATTCCAATGCTGACCCGCGCGGATATGAAAAAGAAAACAGCGCCACTCTGCAATGAGGAGAGAAAAATTGATGAAACTACAATTGTCTGGCATGATGTGGAATCGAATGGAATCGATTATCTGAATCTGATGTTTGACATCAGTGACATTGCGCCGGAGGATTTGCCATATCTTGGCATTTTAAAGTATGTCTTAAGCTATGTGGATACCGAACATTACAGCTACGCTGAACTGTCGAATGCCATCAACATTCACACAGGCGGAATGAGCGGCGGACTTGGCATCTATCTGGATTCGAAGGACAAGAATCATATTCGAATGATGTTTGAAGTGCGCATAAAAGTGCTCTATGAGAATCTGCCGGAGGCGATGAGACTGGTCAAAGAAATAATCGGCACGTCAAAAATGGAGGACGAAAAGCGTCTTCACGAGATTGTCAGTGAGTTGAAATCGAGATTGCAGATGAATATCAGCGGCTCCGGACATCTTGCGGCAATCACACGCGGCATGTCCTACTTCTCAGAGTCGGTGGCTTATCAGGAGGCTACGAGCGGAGTTGAATTCTACCAGAAGGTGTGTGCAATCGATGCGGAATTTGAGAAGGAAAAGAGCGTGCTGATCGCAAAATTAAAGAGCCTGACAGAACAGATTTTTACAGCGGACCGCCTGCTTGTGAGTCTGACCTCGGCAAAGGAGGCTGTTGCACCGGTTGAAGAGCAGATTGCAGAGCTGAAGAGAGAGCTCTATCCGTCGAAGGGAATCGGAGTTCGCAAAAAACTGGTGTGTGAGAAAAAGAACGAGGGACTGATGGAGGCTTCGCAGGTACAGTATGTTTCACGGACCGGAAATTTTGTGGACGCAGGGTTTGCCTACACCGGCGCGCTCAAAATTTTAAAAGTCATCATGGGCTATGACTACCTGTGGATTAACATCCGTGTGAAGGGCGGCGCTTACGGCTGCATGAACGGATATTCCAGAAATGGGGATACCTATTTTGTCTCCTACCGCGATCCGAATCTCGCAAAGACAAATGAAGTCTATGACGGTGTCACAGAGTATGTGAAGAACTTTAAAGCGGATGAGCATGATATGACGAAGTATATCATCGGAACTGTCAGCAGCATGGATACACCGCTCAATCCGAGCGCGAAGGGAAGCCGTTCCATGGCAGCCTACATGCAGAATATCACCATAGATGAACTCCAGAGGGAGAGAGATGAGGTCATCGGGGCAACCGATGCGGATATCAGAGCACTAGAGGGGCTTCTTGGCGCTGTGCTGGCACAGAACAACCTCTGCGTCATCGGAAATGAGGATGCTATTTTAAATGAAAAACAAATGTTTGCAGAAGTAAAAAATCTGAATGCATAAGATGAGAAAGGATATTTATGAACAGCAGTTTTAAATCAGGATTTGTAACCATTATCGGAAGACCAAATGTAGGTAAATCGACGCTGATGAATCATTTGATCGGTCAGAAGATTGCCATCACATCCAACAAACCGCAGACGACAAGAAACCGCATCCAGACGGTCTACACCGACATGGAGCGCGGGCAGATTATTTTTCTCGACACACCGGGAATCCACAAGGCGAAGAACAAACTTGGGGAGTACATGGTAAATGTCGCGGAGCGCACGCTAAACGAGGTCGATGTGGTGCTCTGGTTAGTGGAGCCTTCGAATTTCATCGGGGCGGGGGAGCAGCACATCATCGAGCAGCTAAAAAAGGTGAAGACACCTGTCATCTTAGTCATCAACAAAGTGGATATGGTGGATAAGGAGAAAATCCTCGAGTATATTGACACCTACCGCAGGGTGTACGATTTTGCGGAGATCATTCCGGTCTCCGCGCTTCGCGCCATCAACCTTGACGATGTCATCGACTCTATTTTTAAATATCTGCCTTACGGCCCGCAGTTTTACGATGAGGATACGATTACAGACCAGCCGGAGCGCGCAATTGTGGCGGAGATTGTCCGCGAGAAAGCGCTGCATGCGCTAGACGAGGAGATTCCGCACGGGATTGCGGTGGCAATCGATCAGATGAAGCAGAGAAAAGGACAGAATTTTTACGATATTGACGCTACAATCGTATGTGAAAAAGATTCTCACAAGGGAATCATCATCGGCAAGGGCGGCGCCATGCTCAAAAAGATTGGCACGAATGCCCGCTATGAGATTGAGCGTCTTCTGGATGCAAAAGTCAATCTGAAACTCTGGGTGAAGGTGAAGAAGGACTGGAGAGACAGCGACTTTTTGATCAAGAATTTCGGCTATAAGAATGACGATGAGTGACCTGTCCATAATTTGCTAGTATAGAAAATCATCCGGGGGAGATTCTATCTTTAGGGAAGCGGAAAAAGCGTTTCTCTAAAAGGAGGGAATGCCGATGGATGAAGCCTGGAAATTATTTGAAGGAACAGGAAAAGTGACCGATTACCTGAACTACTGCAGAAACCGCGCGACAGATGAGCGGGGTGAGCAGACGGGGAAGGTGGAGAGTGAATGCCTGACTGCAGCGGGCAGGATAGAGAAGGAAAGAGAAACCGGATGGGACAGAATGTAATATTGACCGGAATGGTTTTAAATGTAATGCCGATTGGGGATTACGACAAAAGAATAACGTTGTTGACCAAAGAAAGAGGAAAGATTACAGCATTTGCCAGAGGAGCGAGGCGGCCAAACAGCCAGCTCCTCGCTGCGACCAATCCTTTTTCTTTTGGCGAATTCGAGGCATTTGAGGGCAGGACATCCTACAATATCGCCAAGGCATCCATACAGAACTATTTCAGGGAACTCACCGGGGATTTTGATGTGGCGTACTACGGCTTCTACTTTCTGGAGTTCGCCGATTACTATTGTCAGGAGAACAATGATGAGCGGGAGATGCTAAAACTTTTGTATCAGTCGCTGCGGGCGCTGGAGAGCCCGGTGTTTGACAACCGGCTGGTGCGGGCGATTTTTGAATTGAAGGCGATGTCTATAAACGGGGAGGGGCCGAACATGTTCACCTGCCTCAACTGCTTTAAGAAGGAGGGGCTCACCTCCTTTTCCGTGAACAGGGGAGGGGCGCTCTGCGAGGAGTGCGCGAAAAAAGAGTCTGCGATACATATGATGGAATCTACCAGTTACACGATGCAGTTCATCCTCTCAACGCCGGTCGAAAAACTCTACAGTTTTTCGGTGAAGGATGAAGTGCTCCTTGAACTGCAGCACATTTTAAAGCGCTACATGGAACGGTATCTTGGCCATGAATTCCAGTCCTTAAAGATTATTGAGGAGGCTGAAAGCATGCTTCGCGCGGCGTCAGAGAGCAAATAGAGTGTAACAGGAAAAAATTTTCTGTGTTGAAATCGCAAAATGAAAATAGTATAATAGCTTATATTGCAAATTTCAGTCGGGTCAACGGATTGAAGAAAGGTATGGAAAGAGGAATGAAGAAAAAGGCAGCAATTATTTTTTCGGTGATTCTTTTGATCGGTTTAGCAGCCGGGTGCGGCAATAAGCTGGACGTGGAGGAGAGCACGGTCTATGTCGACAAGAAGGGCAGTGTGATTTCTGTCGACGTGGAGTCATTTGAAAAAGATTATTATGATGAGGCAGAACTGAAGAGTTACATTGAGGAAGAAATTGAGAATTATACTTCTGAAAATGGAAAGAAGTCAGTGCACTTAGAAGATGTGGCGGTGGAGGATTCCACAGCCACCCTGAAGTTAAAATATGCGTCGGCTGAGGACTATGCGAAGTTCAATGGAATTGAACTCTACACCGGAACGGTCGTGAAGGCCATGGCGGAAGGGTACGATTTCAATGTGGATTTTGCCGCAGTGAAGGATGGAGCCGTGACGGGAAGTGTTACAAAGGATGAAGTCATTGGAAATGATGATTATAAGGTTGCAATCATTAAAGCAAATACAGACGTCGTTGTAGATGGGACGATTGTCTATGTGTCAAGTGAGAACGTGTCGGTGACCGGTGAGAATGCGGTCTCTATCCGTGAGGGATATCAGGCACTTGAGTCATTGGGTGCCGGTGCAGAGTCCGTATCCGGGACGGAATCCGTATCCGGGGAGGAAGCGACAGAGAGCATCGAGGGGACAGAGATGACGGAACAGACAGCGGCGCAGGATGAATTTGCCTATGAGACGGATGTGTACACATACATCATATTCAAATGATGCCAGGGTCAAAAGGGTGCTTTGCACCAGCCAAACACAATATGTGGTTTTGCCCCAATATTATTCAAATAGAGGAATGAGAGGAAATGGGAATGGAAAAGTCAATGGACAAAATTGTTGCATTAGCAAAATCGAGAGGATTTGTTTATCCGGGATCTGAGATTTACGGAGGTCTTGCCAATACATGGGATTACGGAAACCTCGGTGTTGAACTGAAGAACAATGTGAAGAGAGCATGGTGGCAGAAATTTATTCAGGAGAATCCGTACAATGTCGGTGTGGACTGCGCTATTTTGATGAATCCTCAGACATGGGTAGCCTCCGGACATTTAGGAGGATTTGCAGACCCTCTGATGGACTGTAAGGAGTGTCATGAGAGATTCCGCACGGATAAACTGATTGAGGATTATGCAGCGGAGAAGAACATGGAGTTAAACGGTTCTGTGGACGGATGGTCACAGGAGGAGATGATGAAATTCATCGAGGACAATCAGATTGCCTGTCCGACCTGCGGCAAACATAATTTTACGGATATCCGTCAGTTCAATCTGATGTTCAAGACATTCCAGGGTGTGACCGAGGATGCAAAAAATACCGTATATTTGAGACCTGAGACAGCACAGGGAATTTTTGTAAACTTTAAGAATGTGCAGAGAACCTCCAGAAAGAAGATTCCGTTCGGCATCGGACAGATTGGAAAATCTTTCCGTAACGAGATTACACCGGGGAACTTTACCTTCCGTACCCGCGAGTTCGAGCAGATGGAACTTGAGTTCTTCTGCGAGCCGGGTACTGACATGGAGTGGTTCCAGTACTGGAGAGGCTTCTGCCGCGACTGGCTGCTGACACTCGGCATCAAGGAGGATGAGATGCGTCTCCGCGATCACTCTGCTGAGGAGCTCTGCTTCTACAGTAAGGGAACGACAGATATCGAGTTCTTATTCCCGTTTGGATGGGGCGAACTCTGGGGAATCGCAGACAGAACGGATTACGACCTGACACAGCACCAGAATACATCGGGACAGGATCTGACCTACTTTGATGATGAGAAGAGCGAGAGATATGTTCCGTATGTCATCGAGCCATCCCTCGGAGCGGACCGCGTGGTCTTAGCTTTCCTCTGTGCGGCATATGACGAGGAGAATATCGGAACAGAGGAGAAGCCGGATATGAGGACCGTACTTCACTTCCATCCGGCGTTGGCACCGGTTGAGATTGGTGTGCTTCCGCTCTCGAAAAAGCTCAATGAGGGTG
>CAZBUW010000079.1:10179-14360 GCA_964495195.1 uncultured Roseburia sp. | reverse complement strand
CACAAGATCAAAACATTAACTGATAGGCCTTCGTGAAACAACCCTATCGTGCAGCAGATGGGGATTGCGAAGAGTGTAGAAATATGTTATACTCGACACAATTGAATATGTAGCAATCAGGTGTCGGAGCAATCATTCTATTGTGATTGGCTCCGGTGAAAAGGGAAACAGGTGCAAATCCTGTACGAACTCGTCACCGTAATTAGGGAGTAGAAGCCGAGATATCACTGGGAAACTGGGAAGATGGCGGATGCAATGATCTTTAAGCCGGGAGACCTGCCTGAGAACTGTACAGAAACGATTGTTTCAAACCACGAGTAACTGGTTGTACGTTATGATTTGTAGGATTGGATTTTACAAAAGTATATCATCCTGCAGATTTATTTTGTGTGCAAACCCTTTACCTGTCACTAGGAAAAGGGTTTTTCTTTTTTGTAACAGTACATATATCAAGAATAAAACAGCAGACAACTGCAGAAACGAGGAAAACATGAAAAAAAGAGTAGTATCATTGTTAATGGCGACATTAACGGCGGCATTTTGTATGACAGGATGCGGAAATAGTGAGGAAGGAGAAAATAAGAGTACACAGACGCAAACAGATGATGTTGCGGTTGCAGAGACTGAGGAAGAGGAAGATGCAGATAAAAAGGCGGCTGATGAAGTGGCGGCATTAATTGATGCAATTTATGTGCAGGAGAGAACAGACGAGACAGACAAGCAGTGTGCAGATGCAAAAGCGGCGTGGGATGCTTTGACAGATGCCCAGAAGGAATTGGTAGAAGGGGAGAATGCGGATCCTGACTATTTTGGAAGAGATACGGGGGATGCTTCTAA
Organism: uncultured Roseburia sp.; assembly: GCA_964495195.1. Taxonomy (GTDB): domain Bacteria; phylum Bacillota; class Clostridia; order Lachnospirales; family Lachnospiraceae; genus Roseburia. The sequence goes on along the minus strand of CAZBUW010000079.1, from coordinate 13,523 downwards.
GGATGATGCGAGAAACCAGGATGAGATCGGTGAAAATGAGATTCTGGTAGTCAGCTTTGGTACTTCCTTCAATGACAGCCGTGTTGCTGACATAAAAGGAATTGAGGACGCACTGCAGGAAGCTTATCCTGACTGGTCGGTAAGAAGAGCTTTCACAGCGCAGATTATTATTAATCACGTGCAGGCAAGAGACGGCGAGAGCATTGATAATATGGAGCAGGCAATGGAACGGGCGGTAGCAAACGGAGTAAAGAATCTTGTGATTCAGCCTACCCATCTGATGCATGGAGCAGAATACGATGAAATGCTTGAAACTGTTGAGGCATACAAGAATCAGTTTGAGTCGGTAAAGGTTGCAGAGCCTCTGCTTGGAGAAGTTGGCACAGATGCAACGGTGATTAACGACGATAAGAAAGCAGTTTCGGAAATCCTTACAGCGGAAGCGGTAAGCGAAGCAGGATATGACAGTCTTGAGGTAGCAAAAGAGGATGGTGCGGCTTTTGTATTTATGGGACATGGGACTTCCCACACTGCAAAGGTATCATACAGCCAGATGCAGACCCAGATGAGTGAACTCGGATATGACAATGTGTTTATTGGAACCGTGGAGGGCGAGCCGGAAGAGACTGCCTGTGAAGCAGTGATTGAGGCAGTATCAGAAGCGGGATATACAAAAGTGATTCTTCGTCCGCTTATGGTAGTAGCCGGAGACCATGCCAATAACGATATGGCAGGCGGGGATGAGGATTCCTGGATCAGTATGTTTACGGCATCCGGAAAATTTGAGAGTGTCGATACACAGATTTATGGTCTTGGAAGAATCGACGGTATTAAACAGATATATGTAGCGCACACGGGGGCTGCAATAAATCAGTAAATGATAAAAGGAAAGGCATAATAGAAATATGAGAAACAAAAGAATGACAATTATAGGTGCATTTGTATTGGCATGCGGTCTGCTTGGAGGATGTGCAGGCGGCAGTAAAACACAGGAATCCGCTGCCGATACGCAGATGTCAGTGACAGACAGCGCCGGAGAGACAGAGAAAACAGAGCCGGAGGAAACAGAGACAGAAGAAGAAGCTGAAATTGCGGATGGTATCTATACGGTAGATTTTGATACGGATAGTACAATGTTTCATGTCAGTGAAGCTTGTGACGGAAAGGGAACTCTGACCGTTGAAAATGGTGAGATGACAGTTCATGTTTCTCTGGGGTCAAAAAATATTGTGAATCTATATCCCGGACTTGCGGAGGATGCCGCAAAGGAGGGAGCAGAACTTTTAGAACCTACCGTTGATTCTGTTACATACAGCGATGGAATGACAGAGGAGGTTTACGGGTTTGATGTACCGGTTCCGGCGCTGGATAAAGAATTTGACCTTGCGCTGATTGGAAAAAAGGGAACATGGTACGATCACAAAGTTTCTGTTTCTAATCCGGAGCCGTTAGAAGATGCAGACGAACAGGAAAATAATCTGGAAGCACTTAAAGATGGCAGCTATTCCGTTGAAATTACATTTGAAGGAGGGAGCGGAAAAGCAGAGATTTTATCTCCTGTAACGATTAAGGTGGAGGAAAAAAAAGTGACTGCAACAGTACAGTGGAACAGTCCGAATTATGATTACATGCTTGTAGACGGGGAGAAATATCTCCCGGTAAACACAGAGGGCGATTCCGTTTTTGAAATTCCGGTTACTGCATTTGATGAGCCTGTGGATGTGATTGGTGATACGGTGGCGATGAGTAAGCCCCATGAAGTAGAATATACTCTTACTTTCCACTCTGATACGATTTTTGCCGTAGAATAAGAGGATATGTGAAATGCCAGGAAGAAAAAAGATAACAACATTATGCTGCTTATTTTTTGCAGGACTGCTGGGGCTGTGTAGCTGTGGCAGTCCTTCTTCTGATTCAGTGGGAAATTCCGTGACAGAGTCTGAGAGCGAACAAACGGGAATGAATCAGACGGAACTTGTATATGAAAGCAGTATGGAGCTTTCGTATGCCGAAAATTTCTCGGTAGATTATTACGAAGGCGGATATAAAATGCTTTGCATTAAGGACGGAACCAGGATTCTGGTCATACCGGAAGGCAGAGAAATACCGGATAATCTGGATGAAAATGTAATTGTAATGCAGCAGCCGATTACGAATCTTTATCTGGTAGCGTCCTCTGTAATGGATATGTTTGAAAAACTGGATGCGCTGGATACAATAAGGCTTTCCGGTCAGGAGGAGGACGGATGGTATATCGAATCCGCAAAGAAAGCCATGGCGGATGACAAAATTTTGTATGCCGGGAAATACAACAAGCCCGATTATGAGCTCATCGTCTCTGAAAACTGTTCCCTTGCGATTGAAAATACGATGATTACCCATTCACCGGAAGTCATAGAAATGTTAAATGATTTTGGAATCCCGGTAATGACAGAGTGTTCGAGCTATGAGTCACATCCCCTCGGCAGAGTGGAATGGATTAAGTTTTTTGGCGCGTTGGTGGGAAAAGAGGAGGAGGCAGACCGCGTATTTGCCGAACAGGCTGCTATTATTGAAAAAGTGGCAGATGATGAGAAAACAGATAAGACAGTGGCGTTCTTTTTTGTGACATCGAATGGCTTGATACAGGTGCGGCAGAGCTCGGATTATATTCCAAAGATGATAGAGCTCGCCGGTGGAAGATACATATTTGAGGACTTAGGAGATTCTGAGTCCGCTCGTTCTACAATCAATATGCAGATAGAAGAATTCTATGCCGGGGCGAAGGATGCAGATTATCTTATCTATAATAGTTCCATAGACGGCGGTGTCAATTCCATAGAGGAATTGCTGGACAAATGCGAGGTTCTGGGAGATTTTAAAGCCGTGCAGGAGGGAAATGTCTGGTGTACAACAAATGATATGTATCAGCAGTCTATGTCCATCGGATATCTGACAAAAGATATTCACGATATGCTTTGGGGGAAAAGTGAAGAAGAAATGACATATCTTTTCCGGTTGGAATAGGGCAGTAATCTAAATTGTATAAAGGTATGGTGGTTTATATGTGTCATGGCAAAAAAATAAGATATGCGGCGGCTTTTCTTCTGTTGGGAATCGGTGTAATTACGTTTGTCGTATTAAATGTCTGCATCGGAACAGTGGCAATCCCATTGCGGGATATCGCAGCATCGATTATGGGACAGGAAATCCCAAACAACAGAATTTTGTGGGATATACGAATGCCGAGGGCAATTGCTGCACTGGTGCTCGGCGGGGCACTGGCACTGGCGGGGTATCTGCTGCAGACTTTCTTTCACAATCCAATCGCCGGCCCCTTTGTGCTTGGAATTTCTTCCGGTGCC
>CAZBUW010000079.1:0-10169 GCA_964495195.1 uncultured Roseburia sp. | reverse complement strand
CCAAGATGGTGGTGGCGCTTGTGATGGTATTTTTCATGGGCAGAGCCGTCAGAGTCAGCTCAGGGATGTTGATTGCAGCGGCATTCGCAGGAGCCATGATCTCCATGGGCTTTGTGCTCCTGATGTCCTATAGGGTAAGCAACATGTCCATGCTGGTGGTCAGTGGTGTCATGATTGGTTATATATGCTCCGCAATTACAGAATGGGTAATTACTTTTGCAAATGACAGTGATATTGTGAATCTTCACAACTGGTCAAGGGGCAGTTTTTCCGGCATTACATGGGAGAATGTGGTTGTCATGGCAGCAGTGGTGGGAGTTACCTTTACGGCAGTGTTTGTGATGGCAAAGCCTTTGAGCGCTTATCAGCTGGGAGAGGCATACGCACAGAATATGGGAGTAAATATCCGTTTGCTAAGAATTGCCATGGTGGTGCTGTCTAGTATTCTGTCCGGATGCATTGTGGCATTCGCGGGGCCGATTTCCTTTGTTGGTATTGCGGTTCCGCATCTGGTAAAAAGTCTTATGGGAACAGCGAAGCCTGTTTTAATGATACCGGCCTGTTTTCTTGGTGGAAGTGTCTTTTGTCTGTTCTGTGATTTGCTGGCGAGAACCATGTTTGCACCTACGGAACTTAGCATCAGCACTGTTACGGCAGTGTTCGGTGCTCCGGTAGTTCTCTGGGTGATGATAAGGCGAAATAAGGAGAAAATGTTGTGATGAAGTACTATTTCAGAACGGAAAATATGAGTGTCGGGTATCATGGAATCCCTTTGATTGAAAACATAGAAATAGGAATTGAACAGGGGGAGATAGTAACGCTGATAGGTCCTAACGGCGCAGGAAAAACCACTGTTTTAAGAAGCATCGCAAATCAGCTTGCATTAGTGGATGGAGCAGTTTACTTAGATGACAGGAATGTGGAAAGTATGTCCGGCAGGGAATTGTCCCGGAATATGGCGGTGGTTCTGACACAGAAGCCGCGGACAGAGTTGATGACATGCGAGGATGTGGTTGCCACAGGCAGGTATCCCTATACCGGACGCTTTGGGATGCTCTCCGAAGCGGATGATAAAGCGGTGGAGGAGGCGATGGAACTGGTGCATGTGACAGAGATTAAGGAGCAGGATTTTACCTGCGTCAGCGATGGGCAGAAGCAGCGTGTCATGCTTGCCCGAGCCATCTGTCAGGAACCGAAGATTATTTTTTTGGACGAGCCTACTTCCTACTTAGATGTAAAGTATAAGCTGGACTTTTTGTCCGTTTTGCAGGAAATGAGAAGAAAAAAGAAATTGACAGTGATTATGTCTCTCCATGAACTTGATCTCGCTGAAAAAGTTTCGGATAAGATTCTTTGCATCAACGGAAGGTATGTGGAGCGGTTTGGCAGCCCGGAGGAGATATTTGAACCGGGATATATAGCGAAGCTGTTTTCTATGTCGTCAGGCAGCTATGATGAAGAGAATACGAATATGGAGCTTCCGGCGGCAAAGGGGGAAGCAAAAGTTTTTGTAATAGCAGGAGGGGGAACCGGAAAAGCATTATATCGCAGACTGCAGCGCCGGGGAATCCCGTTTGCAGCGGGTATTCTTTTTGAAAATGATCTGGATTACCCAATCGCGAGAGCGCTCGCAGCGGAGGTGATAAAGGCGGAAAGCTTTGAGCCCATTGCGGATGAGTTGATTGTTGAGGCAAAGAGACGAATTGATACCTGTGAAACAGTTCTCTGTTGTAAGAAAACATTTGGAACGTTTGAGCTTGCAAACAGCGAACTGATGAAATATGCGAAACAGAGTGGAAAAAAGATGGAACTTGTGTAGGAAGGAAAGGAAGAAAATTATGGTACATTTTGTGGGAGCAGGCCCTGGAGCACCGGATCTGATCACCGTTCGCGGTATGCGCTATTTACAGGAGGCGGACATCATCATATATGCGGGTTCACTGGTGAATCCGGAACTTTTAAATTATGCTAAAGGAGACTGCGCTATTTATAACAGTGCGAAAATGACGCTGGAGGAAGTCATCGCCGTCATGGAGGAAGGTGCGGAAAAGAATTTGGAGATTGTGAGGCTCCACACCGGCGAGCCGAGCATCTACGGGGCAGTGCGCGAGCAGATGGATTGTCTCGAGGAAAGAGGGATTGCGTACGACAGTTGTCCGGGCGTGAGCGCATGCTTTGGCGCGGCGGCTTCCCTCAACTTAGAGTACACACTGCCGGAGGTCTCACAGAGCTTAATCATCACGCGCATGGAGGGCAGGACGCCCGTTCCGCCGCTCGAGAGCATTGAGAGCTTTGCCGCCCATGAGTCCACGATGGCAGTCTATTTAAGCACCGGAATGTTAGAGGAACTGTCGCGGCGACTGATTGCGGGGGGATATGCAAAAGATACGCCCGCAGTCCTTATCTACAAAGCAACCTGGCCGGAGGAAAAATCCTGCTTTTGTACGGTGGAGACGCTGGCGCAGACAGCCCGCGCACACAAGATTACAAAGACAGCGCTCGTCATCGTGGGAAAGGTCGTGGAGCAGAGCCGGTATGCGCGCTCGAAATTGTACGACCCGGATTTTGAGACGGAATACCGGAAAAGGGTGAGGGAGTAAGAATGAAGATTGCCATAATCAGTTTTACCGGAAGGGGAATCGAATTATCCCTGCGGATAAAAGAGGCTTTGGAAGAGGGACATGAGATAGAGCTGTTTGCAAAGACAAGGGCGGCGGACGAGAGCAATCCTAACGTCAGACCTGTCGCCGAACGTCTCGCGGAGTGGACCAAAAAATACTGGCGCATGGTGGATGCGCTCTGGTTTGTCGGAGCCTGCGGAATTGCAGTCCGCGCCATCGCACCGCTTGTGGAGGATAAGTTAAAGGACCCTGCGGTGCTCGTGTCCGATGAATTGGGACAATTTGTGATACCGGTTTTGTCCGGGCATGTGGGTGGAGCAAACGAGCTCGCAAGGGAGGCGTCAGAGAAGATGGGAGCGCTTCCGGTCATCACGACGGCGACGGATCTGCACGACGTGTTTGCGGTGGACGTCTTTGCGAAAAAAAAGAATTTAGGCATCGCAGACCGCAGTGGGATCACGGCGGTCTCAAGCACCCTGCTCGCGGGAGAAAATGTCTCCGTTCTGCTGTCCCCGTTTGAGGGGGAGCGCGCCACGCTGCAGCTCTGCCCAAAGATATATGTAGTTGGAATCGGATGCAGAAGGGGAAAGACGCTGCCGGAGATTGAGGCACAGGTGATAAGGGCGTTAGATGGCGCCGGGATAAAAAAAGAGGCGTTGGCGGCACTTGCCTCCATCGATAAGAAAGCGGACGAGGAGGGAATCATCGCACTGGCACAAAAATATCAGGTTCCGTTTCTCACCTTCTCCGCACAGGAGTTGTCCGCGGAAAAAGAGCGGCTCGGGGGGAGGGAGCAGCTCGCATCCTCAAAATTCGTGGAGGAGCAGGTCGGCGTTGACAACGTCTGCGAGAGTGCTGCGCTTTTGGCGGCCGCCCGGATTGCGGCAAGCCGCGAACCAGATACAACCGGGGCAGGCAAAACCGCAGGAAGTTATGAGCTTGACGGAGCGGTGCATCTGGTGGCAAAAAAATCTGCCGGGGACGGCGTCACAGTGGCAATTGCAAAATTTCGCCTCTGAACAACAGAAAGGAACACAGGAACATGAATAAGATATATGTAGTTGGAATGGGCCCGGGGGCGGAGGAGATGATGACAGGGCAGGCACTCGCCGCCTTGGAGGAGTGCGAGGTCATCGTCGGCTATCCGGTCTACCTAGAGCTCCTCGGGGAGCGTTTTTCCAAAAAAGAATTTTTGTCCACACCCATGAGACAGGAGGTGGAGCGCTGCCATATGGCGTTTGAACAGGCGGGCAAGGGAAGGAAGACGGCGTTAATCTGCAGCGGGGACGCCGGAGTCTACGGGATGGCATCCCTCATGTACGAGATTGGAAAGGAATACCCGGATTGTGCCGTGGAAGTCATTCCGGGAATCACGGCGGCAAACAGCGGGGCGGCCTGCTTAGGAGCGCCGTTAAACCACGATTACTGTGTCATCAGTCTGAGTGATCTGCTGACTCCATGGGAAAAGATTGAGACGAGGCTTCGCATGGCGGCGAAGGCAGACTTTTGTATGGCAATCTACAATCCGTCCAGCCACAGAAGGGTGGACTATTTAAGGCGCGCGTGCGATATCCTGCTCGAGGAAATCGAGGGAACGCGCCCGTGCGGATATGTCGAGAACATCGGAAGGGAAGGGACGACTGCAATCACCTGTACCTTGGAGGAACTCAGAGAGAAAAAGGTCAATATGTTTACGACCGTCTTTGTGGGAAATTCCGGGAGTGAGTGCATCGACGGCAGGCTTGTGACAAAGAGAGGTTATCGCGTATGAAAAAAATACTGATTTTTGCAGGGACGACAGAAGGGAGGAATTTTGCAGGAAAACTTGCAAAATCCGGAAGGGACAGCGTCGTCTGCGTGGCAACGGAATATGGAGAGCTCGTCATGCAGGACGAAGATCATGAGAGGATTAGAGTGCACCGGGGCAGGATGGAGCAGCAGGAGATGGAGGATTTCATGCGGGGGGATGCGTTTGAGGCGGTGGTGGATGCCACGCACCCCTATGCGGTTCTCGTGTCCGAAAACATCCGTGCGGCGGCAGAGCACACGCGCCTTTCCTATTACCGCTTGAACCGGGAGGCGGGAATCAGTGCCGGACGAGCGCAGTCCGTCCGCTATTTTAGCGATATAGAACAGTGCGCCGCCCATTTAGAGCACGGGCGTGGAAATATTCTCTTAACGACCGGGAGCAAGGAATTAAAAAAGTTTATGGCGCACATCACAAACCCAAAGCGTGTCTTTGCGCGGGTTCTTCCCGGGACGGAGAGTCTTATGCTCTGCGGGGAGGCGGGGCTTGCCGGAAAGCAGATCATTGCGATGCAGGGGCCGTTTTCAAAGGAACTCAATCTGGCGCTGATTCACGAATTTGAAATTGCTCATCTTGTGACAAAGGAGAGCGGAAAAATCGGCGGGCAGGAGGAGAAACTTGCCGCGGCATGCGAGGCGGGGATTGAGGCCTGTGTCATCGCAAAACCGGAGCAGAGGCAAGGATACGGCACGGAGGAGCTGCTCTCCTATTTTGCGGCGGATGTAAAAAAAGAGGAAAAGAGAAAGATTGCGCTAATCGGCATCGGAATGGGAAATTTAGATATGCTTACAAGGGAGGCGGAGAGAGCTTTGCAGGAGGCGGACATCTTCTTTGGAGCGGAGCGCATGTTAGCGATGGCGGCGCAGTACGAGAAATCAGGACAGCCGTTTTATTTTGCGCGCGATGTGCTCGGATATTTAGCGGAACACAGAGAGTACAGGCGTGCCGCCGTCCTCTTTTCGGGGGATATTGGATTCTACAGCGGAGCGGAGAAATTCCGGCGTGAACTTCTGGCACAGCGGGAGTTTGTGGTGGAGAGTTATTCCGGAATTTCCTCACTCGCCTGTTTTGCGGCAAGGCTCGGCGTGAGCTATCAGGATGCCGCGCAGTCGAGCATGCACGGCAGAAAGATAAATGTTGTGGAGACGGTGCGCCGGAATGAGAAAAGTTTCTTTCTGCTGTCGGGAAGAGAGGATTTGCAGCAATTGAAAAGTCAGTTGACAAATCTGCTTTCGCGCGAGGAAGCGGAGGCATTAGAAATCGCATATGGATGTTGGCTCTCCTACCCGGAGGAGGTCATCTGGCGGGGGACGCTGGATGAGTTTTGCGCGCCAAAGCAGGAGGGACCTTGTATTGTCTATGTGAAAAATCCGTTCAGCCGGAGGAATAGTCTCACGCACGGACTGCCGGATCAGGCGTTTCTGCGGGGAGAGGTTCCTATGACAAAGGAGGAGGTGCGCGAAATCTGCATCAGCAAACTGCGGCTTTCTAGAGGCGCGGTCTTCTATGACATCGGGAGCGGGACGGGGAGTATTTCAATCGAGGCCGCGAGAGTTTCCGAGACAATCGAAGTGCATGCGTTTGAACAGAGGGAGGAGGCGGTGGAACTTTTACAGAAAAACTGTGAGAAGTTTGGGATATCAAACATCACAGTCCACCATGTAAAAGCCCCTGCGGGGATGGAGGGCATCGCGCCTCCGACCCACGCGTTCATCGGCGGAAGCGGCGGAAACTTAAGGGATATTATGGCAAAGCTGGTGGAGTTAAATCCAACGATAAGAATAGTTGTAAGCGCCATAACGATAGAGACGCTGTCCGAATTGAGAGCGGCGGCGGGGGAATTTTCCATCGCGGAGGAGGAGATTCTCCAGATTCAGGTCTCCCGCGCGAAACAGATGGGAAACTATCATCTGATGCGGGCGGAAAATCCCATCTTCCTTGCGTCGTTTTCCTTTGGGAGGGAAGTGAAATGAGAAAATGTCCAAGAATCATGTTCGCGGCGCCAAAGAGCGGGAGCGGCAAGACGCTGCTCACCTGTGCCTATCTGCAGGCGCTTGTAAAACAGCAGAAAAAAGTGTCTGCGTTCAAATGCGGACCTGACTACATAGACCCGATGTTTCACCGACAGGTGTTCGGGATTCCATCAAAGAATCTCGACTCCTTCTTTGCGGAGGGGGAGCTTCTTCGGAAAAGTTTTTGCGAGGGGACAGAGCAATCCGAGATTGCGGTGCTCGAGGGCGCGATGGGACTCTACGATGGACTCGGGGGAGTCGAGGAGAGAGGCTCCGCTTACGAGATAGCCGCGCTCACAGGGACGCCAATCGTTCTTGTGGTGGATGCGAGGGGGATGGCGCGGTCTGTCATTCCGCTGCTGAAAGGTTTTTTGTCGTACGACAGGGAGAGGCTGATTAAAGGAGTCATTTTAAACCGGACATCCGGCATGTTTTATCAGTCCATAAAAGAGCAGATTGAGCAGGAATTAGAGATTGCGGTGGCGGGATATTTTCCGGTGCGGGAGGATTTACAGTTTGAGAGCCGCCACCTCGGGCTTGTGCTGCCGCACGAGCAGCGGATGATAAAAGAGAAGATTCAGGCGGCGGCGGAGCAGATGAGAGCTTCCGTCTCCCTGGAGATACTGTCTGGGATTGCGGATGCCGCCCCCGGATTAGACGATTGGGATGCCGTTCCCGGATTAGACGAGGGGCACACATCAGGCACAGGATGTACCGATACATATTCGGCGGTCAGTGTGGGACAATCTAAGCCAACACATCCGGTAAAGATTGCCGTGGCGCGCGATGAGGCATTCTGTTTTTATTATGAGGACAATTTAAGGCTCCTCGAAGAATTTGGCGCCAGCTTACAGTTTTTTTCGCCGCTTCGCGATAGAAAACTCCCGGAGGGGTGCTGTGGGCTGCTGCTCGGAGGCGGATACCCGGAACTCTATGCCGGGCAGCTCTCGGAAAACGCTTCCATGCGGCAGAGCATCCGCTGTGCTATAGAGGGCGGAATGCCGTCCTTGGCGGAGTGCGGGGGATTTCTCTATCTGCATGAGCAGTTGTCGGACCGCGGGGGAATGAGTTATCCGATGGTGGGGGCGCTGCGCGCAGAGGCCTTCTACCGGGGAAAGCTGGTGCGATTTGGTTATGTGGAACTTGAGGGCGAGACGGAGTGCGGTCTTCTCGCAAAGGGGGAGCATATCAGAGGACACGAGTTTCACTATTATGACAGCACCGCAAACGGCGCGGGTGCGTCGGCGACAAAGCCTGTCACAGGAAGAAGCTGGCAGTGCTGCCATACAGGTGCGGCACATCTCTGGGGCTTCCCGCATCTCTATTATCCGTCCGCGCCCGGGTTTGTGCGGCGTTTTATCAGGGAGGCAGAGAAGCGGAACAAATAATGGGCAATTGCGAAACTCTTGATTTTTAATGTTTGCTGCGCAACACAGCTCATACCTCGCAGGGCACGCGTCTGCTGCTTGTCGCTCGTAGCGGTACATAAGGCGCCAAAATACGGCACCTAAGTACCGACGGCTCCAAAGTACCCTGCGATGCTATGTCTATATTGTGCAGCGAACATTAAAAAACAGAATTTCACAATTGCCTGTGGAACAATAATGGTAAGGAGATTTGAGGATGACAGGAATATTAGAGGTTAGTTTTGGGACACTCTTTGGAATCAGTGTCGGCCCCGGCGACCCGGAGCTGATGACGTTAAAAGCGCTGCGCTGCATCAGGGAGAGCGAAGTGCTCATTCTGCCCTCCGCGCCGAAGGAGGAGTGCTATGCCTATCAGACTGTAAAAAAAGTCTGCCCGGAGGTGGAGGAAAAGGAACTTGTCTGTCTTCCATTCCCGATGACGAAGGAGAGGGAGCGGTTAAAAAAGGAGCATGACCACATTTTTTCTGTCGTCTGGTCCTGCCTGAAAGCAGGAAAAAAAGTGGGATTTCTGACTATCGGGGACGCGACGGTCTACTCTACTTACACCTATATCCACAAGCGGGTTCTCTCCGCGGGCGGCAGGGCGGTCTACGTCAACGGAGTACCGTCTTTTTGTGCCGCGGCGGCAAAACTTAATGTCTCCTTAGGGGACAACCGGGACGAGATCCACATCATCCCCGGCTCCTATGGCATCGCGGACAGCATGGCGCTTCGCGGGACAAAAGTCTATATGAAATCCGGGAAAAAGTTGAAAGAACTAATCATGTACTTAAAAGAACACGCGGGCGAAGAATATGACATTTACGGCATATCGGACTGCGGGCTCGCAAGTGAGAAAACCGCGCATGGCATCGAGGAACTAGAGGAGCTCGACAGCTATCTGACCGTGGTGCTTGTGAAAGAAAAATAAAAAATCTGCAACACTCCTCCTTTTTTTTCGTCTTTCTTTTTGAAAAGAAAATAGGCGATTGCGACACTCTTAATTTCAAATATGTCTGTATTGTACAGCGGTAATAAGAAATTCAGAGTTTCACAATCGCTTATAGAAGACAGAGAAGAAGAAGGAGGAGTGTTCTATGAAACGAATCATTGCAATTCTATTGACAGGATGTCTGTCAGTCACTTGTGCAGCCTGCACAACGAATCAGGAGAAACAACAGAAGACCAAAGAAGGAGGAGATACGCTGCCACAGCAGGAGACTTTGGAGGAGTCTACGGAGATTTTGGAGGAGTCTACGGAGGTTTTTGTGGAGCCTGCGGAGGAGACAATCGGGGAGCCGGGGGGATTTGTCTGCATGGCAAAGGTTGACGACAAGGTCTTTGTCGACACGGGGGAGACTTCCCGGATGCTCCGGTGCGGCATGATGGATTTTTCCTTTACTTCCTCCGTCGAGGAGGGGGAGCCTAAGGAGAATAATCAGACCAACTTCGGAATCGGATATGAGGGACAGTATGGGATGCGGGAGAACCGGATTGAGATCTCAATCGATGACGTCTGGCACGTTTTTGCCTATCGGGAGAATGACTTGAAAAATGTGACGGCATCTGTAAATAATCAGACGGATCAATCCGCGGAGTGGGTCATCACAAACGATTCCGAGCAGACGCTGTACTACGGAACGTATTATATTCTCGAGATGTGGGACGACGAGATTGACACCTGGAGTTATCTGTCGTCAAAGCGGGAGGTTGATGCGACGGAGGATGTCGTCTCCTATGTCGATTCTTCCATGTGTGCATTGCCGAAGGCGCAGGAGGATATCGCTTATAGAGTTGAACCGGGAAAAACGTGCACGCAGGAACTTGACTGGGAGGAGCTTTACGGCAGACTGGAATCAGGAATTTACCGGATTGTAAAGGAGGTTCAGGTCGAGGAGGATGGCAGCTATGAATTTCACACGATGATGGCAGAATTTGAACTTTAATATGAGGATTCGGGTGTCAAAAGGTGTTAATGAAAACTTGAACTGTCCTATTGCACAATATAAATTTTGCATTTGTGACTTAATGAAGGATATTAGATTTTCTTAATGTTCTGCACACTATCCAGCAACTCAGCAACAGGATGTTGATGAGAGCCCAAACTGAGCCATGGACGGCGAATTTTGGGCGGTTGCGGTCGCATCCACAATCTGTGACAGAACATTTAGAAAATGTTATATCCGCAATTCGGAACAAATGTAAAAAATATATTGTGCAATAGGACAGGCACAATTTGGATTAGCACCTTTTGACACCCGAATTTTATGTAGGGTTGTTTCACGAACAAGAATTGTATATATGGGAAACTTAAGATTTTATC
>CAZBUW010000078.1:0-14479 GCA_964495195.1 uncultured Roseburia sp. | reverse complement strand
TTCGGTCAGATGAACGAGCCGCCAGGAGCGCGTATGAGAGTTGCGCTGACAGGACTCACAATGGCAGAGTACTTCCGTGATAAGGGCGGAAAGGATGTCCTCTTATTCATCGATAATATTTTCCGTTTTACACAGGCAGGTTCCGAGGTGTCCGCATTGCTCGGACGTATGCCGTCTGCCGTAGGTTATCAGCCGACGCTTCAGACGGAGATGGGTGCTCTTCAGGAGCGTATCACATCCACAAAGAACGGTTCCATCACATCGGTGCAGGCAGTCTATGTGCCGGCCGATGACTTGACCGACCCGGCTCCGGCGACGACATTCGCCCACTTGGATGCGACCACCGTATTGGAGCGTTCCATTGCTGAGCTCGGTATCTATCCGGCGGTTGACCCATTGGGATCTACCTCCCGTATCCTCGATCCTCGTATCGTAGGACAGGAGCATTTCGAGGTAGCCCGCGGTGTTCAGGAAATTTTGCAGAAATACAAGGAACTTCAGGATATCATCGCCATCTTAGGTATGGATGAGTTGTCCGAGGACGATAAACTCGTTGTAAACCGTGCAAGAAAGGTTCAGAGATTCTTATCCCAGCCATTCTTCGTAGCAACACAGTTTACCGGTCTGGAAGGAAAATACGTTCCAATTGCAGAGACCATCCGTGGATTCAAAGAGATTCTCGAAGGAAAACATGACGATGTACCGGAGAGTTATTTCCTGAATGCAGGTACAATTGATGATGTTCGTGCGAGAATGCAGTAGCACATCAATGAATCGAGGAGGCTGTATGCATGGCAGATGAAAACAAAATATTCAATATCGAGATTATCACGCCAGACCGCGTATTTTATACCGGGGAGGCGTCGATGATTGAATTCAATACGACGGAAGGGGAAATTGGTGTTTATCCAAAACACATTCCACTTACAACTGTACTTGCACCCGGCATCGTGACAATCTATGAGGCAGAGAAGGAAGTGCAGGCTGCAGTATACTCCGGATTTGCTGAGATTCTGTCAGACAAGGTGACCTTGTTAGCAGAGGTCGCAGAATGGCCGGAAGAGATTGACGTCGCCCGCGCGGAGGCAGCAAAGAAGCGTGCGGAGGAGCGTCTTGCCAACAAGACCGAGGACGTCGATGTCAAGCGTGCTGAATTTGCACTGCGCAAAGCATTGATTCGTATTGATATAGGAAGTAAATAGGAAATAAAAATGGCTTTCGTTGAGTAATTGGCGAAAGCCATTTTTTGATAAAAGATGGACAAGGGGATAAGGAAAAGTGAATGTGGGGAATATTTTATGTAGGTTGCGCGAAGAAAAAGGGATGTCGCAGAAGCAGCTGGCGAGGGGAATTACAAGTATAGCGACACTGTCAAGGATTGAAAGCGGTGAAAAAGAAGGGGAGTGGCTTCTGTTACAGGCGTTATTTCAGCGCTTGGGAAAAAGCATCGATAAATTTGAACTGGTTGTCCCATACGAGGAATACTGTCTGTATCATTTAAGGATAGAAATAATTAGAAAAATGATTGAAGGAAAAGAGGCGGAACAGGATTTAGAGGAATATAGAGGAATGATTGATACAGAGAAAAGACTGCATTGGCAATCTTATCTAGAGTTAAAAGCAGTCAATGTGTTTCTACAGACGAAGGATGCGAAGCAGTGTAGAAAACAGTTAATAGAGGCGCTTGAAATAACATTTGGCGAATGGAGGAATGAGAATTGGAAAGATAGTAATCTCTGTATCCAAGAATTGGAGATTATGCTGATGGTGCTGTTTCTCTCTGAAAATGTGTTGGAGAGACTGGAGGATATGGCGGGATATATTGATCAGAGATTTACAGACCAGGAGGAACGGGTAAAAATCTACCCGAAAGCCATGTGGATTCTGGCACAAAATTATATCGCAGTGAGAAGGGAGGAGGAAGCGTATAAGATATTATGTCTGGCGGAGCAGTGTCTGGTAGAGAATGGAGTACTGACATGTATGGACAGGATCTTAGAGTTAGAGCTTGTTTGCTTAGAGGCGAAGGGAAACAGAGATAGAAAGCTTCAAAAGGAGAAGCTGTTAGAAGCAATTTATTTTGTGGAAAAAATGGCGGAGGAGTATGTCTGCACAAATCCATTGATGCTCTTGCTTTTGTCGAGCCAGCAGGGGGAATTGATTACAAGCAATGAATTGATAAAGGAGCTTCGTGTGGCTCACGGACTGTCACAGGCAGAGTGGAATGGAATATGGGAACAGGAGGCACTGTCGAGAATCGAAAGGGGCAGGCGAAGTCCAAACAGAAAGAAATTCCATCAATTTCTAAAGGAAATGAACGTACAGCAAGGCACTTGTTGCGGTTTTATTGTCGTAGATGACTATGCGCTATATGAAAAAGTGAGAGCATATAACCGTGCAGTAGGAAGGCGAGAATATGAAAAAGCAGAAAGTTTGTGGATTGAATTAAAAGAGCAGTTGGATTTGTCGCAGGTTCTAAACCGGCAATTTCTCGAAGCGATGGAAATCGATTCCGGGCAATGTAAGCTGGAAGAAATAGAACATCGCATTCATGAATTGAAAAAGATATTAGCATATACAATGCCAGAATACGAGGGAAGATTGCAAAGAATTCCATTTCGCCTAGAATTTATCATCTTAAATAAGATCGCAATATGCTATAAGAGAATGAAAGAATATGATCAAGCGATTGTAATCTATGAACAGATTCGGCAAAAATATAAGGATAGTTGTGTAT
Source organism: uncultured Roseburia sp. (assembly GCA_964495195.1). Lineage (GTDB taxonomy): Bacteria > Bacillota > Clostridia > Lachnospirales > Lachnospiraceae > Roseburia. Next base: position 11,742 of record CAZBUW010000078.1, on the reverse strand, counting down.
TAGGAAGATACCATGTGGTGCCACAAGCGCTCTTGTATTGTAATTACACAGCGTTATTGGAAAATGCAAATTGTTTAGAGGAAGCTGAGAGTGTGGGGGAGGAAGGAATTCGGCAGATGGTGATGTTCCAAAGAGGAGATTTTGCCGGAGAAATTTTGGCAAACCTAAGCTGTGTATATGATAAAATCCCGGAAAAAATGGACAAGGCAGAGGCATATCTGCGATATAGCTACTATCTGCTTTCGCTTTATGGGGAGAACGTAGAAATCTTGAAGGATGCATATGAAAAAAAGTATCAGAGAGTTCTTGAGTAAATTAATTATGAGCGTCAGACAAAAAATAGGTTGGGAGAAGTTTTCAGAAATCGTCATAGACAAATCATAGGAAAAAAACTACGATGAAAATATAGCACTCTACGCAATGGGGAATGTCTCATTTATTTGCCGGGCAGACAAAAAGGAGGAAAAGATGCTGCAATCAATAAAATATGAGATTATTGTTATGATACACAAAAAGGAATTTATAGTCGCATTTTGTTTTATGATGGTGTTTCTGCTGGTGGCGTTTCTGTACGCGTGTGAGGGGCAGTGGGGACTGGAAGTGTCGGAAGTGCTGGCGGCGGACTACCTGTATGCAGGGCAGCATTCAAGTGCCGCATGGGGTATTTTCATGTATCTGATTTGTTTTATTGTGGTGTTGCCGCATGCAATGTCCTATATTAACGATATCGAGTCTGGAACACAGTCCTTAGTGTTAGTTCGCTCTAGTCGTTTGCGCTATTATGTTTCTAAAAACATAGCAGTTTTTCTTGGCAATTTTATGATTATATTCATCCCGTTTTTATTTAATTTTATCCTCTGCCACCTCACGTTTTCAGAACTTCCAAATTATGGATTCGGAGAGTACGGACTGCCAAATTATTTCAGGACAATAACCGGAAGTAACTACATTTATGCATCACAGGTGCGGCATCCGGGTATACCAATGATTGGACTGTTTGTACAATCACCGGAGTTATATGCTCTGCTTTATCTGTTGATTTTGGCATCAACAGCCGGAATCATGGGAAATTTTGTTCTGTGTATCTCCTTCTTCATAAAGAAACACAGAATCTTTTTGTTTCTTCCCATTTATTTGATAATTACATTTTCGGGGGTGGCGACAAGCTATTCTGAGATGATGGCGTACAGAAGTACGGACAGGGTATTTACCAATTACACGATTATGGACTATCTTGGGATTTTAGGATACCGGGGACAGGACGAAAGGTATATTCTGATATTGCTTGCAGTGTCAGCGGTTTTCTGCGCTGCCGCAACAGGAAGGGCAATCAGGTCGGATAATCTGGTGCAGGAGAGGTAGCGGTATGATACATTGGGACAGAGAACAGATCTGTAAAATATTGATGGCGTGTCCGCTCGCACTTATCAAATGCAGCAGCGAGCTTGTGCCAATGGTTCGTGACTATACAATTACGGATATAGTCTCATACAAAATATACGGAAAGATATCAAATCCAGAAGGGGATATGCTGGTTCTTGTTTTGCAAAACCTCATTTTTATGATTGTATTTGAGATTCTGTTTGCAGATTACGTTTCGAAACATTTCAGGTACAGCAGTGTCTATGTGTTTACAAGACTGCAGAACCGAAGGCGGTGGTATGCAGAAAGACTCATTGAAATGGCGGTGTTGGCAGTCCTCTATATTGTTCTTTACATCGGAACGATGACGGCAATCTGTGTGAGAAATTCATCATATGGCTTGAGGACGGAGGATATCAGATCCCTTCTGGTGCTGGCTGTCAGCGCGTTTTTTCTGACATGGAATGCGGTCATGCTTATTAATGTCATAAGTCTGCGATGGGGGATAATGGTTGGTTTCTTTTGTGTACAGGCGGGAATGGTGACGTTATATGCATTGGCAAAGGTATGCATGAACTATTCGTTCTTAATGATAATCAATCCAATCACGAGCATAAATATCCTTGCGGCTGACAGCAGTACAATATTGCAGATGTTTGCGGGAAATTTAATCTGGACAGCGGCAATCGGGCTGGGAAGTATGTATTATGTTGAAAAATATGATGTGGCATTATTGGATGGAGAATTGAGTTAGAGGAGAAGGAGTCAATGAATACACTAAAAGTAACGGATTTGGGAAAAACGATAAAGGGAACGACAGTTTTGCGTGGAATCAATCTGGAATTGAGCGGTGGAAAAATCTATGCATTTCAGGGGGAGAATGGTTCCGGGAAAACAATGCTCTTCCGAGTTCTGTCAGGGCTTTCACCTGAGACGGAGGGAAGTATTTTATATAACGGATTTAAGCTGCACGAGAAGAAAGAGGTTGTAAATATAGGTATCACAATCGAAAATGCCTCTCTTTTTCCACAGTTTACAGGAATGCAGAATCTGCATTATCTGGCACAGCTCAACAAAAGGATTACAAATGCGGAAATTCGGAATGCATTAGAACGTGTCGGACTTGACCCGGATGACAGGCGGATTGTTCGGAAATATTCGCTGGGAATGAAACAGCGTCTGTTAATCGCACAGGCAATCATGGAAAAGCCGGATTTTCTTTTTCTGGACGAACCGACAAATGCGATTGATAAGGAGGGCGTAAAGTTAGTGCATAAGATTATCCGGGAGGAGGCAGAGCGGGGAGCAATTGTGTTGATGTCGTCGCATATCGACACGGACGTTTCTGCGCTGGCGTACAGAGTCTATGTAATGAAGCGGGGGGAGATTGTAGATGAGAGATAGAAAAATGGCAGTCATGTCAGGCATCTTCCTGGGAGTGTTGGTGGTAGGCATCAGCGCATCCTTCTTGACAAGGAGAAGTTACATATCGGTAGGAATTGAGAAAATCCATACGGTTTCTGATATGGAGGAGCTTGGAATTGTTACAGCGCCGGAGAGACAGGAAGCATCCGGGGAGGCGATTACGCTGTACGGGGATGTGATAGATGGAGCCGAATATGAACTGATTGTTGAGCCTGTTGGAGACTTTGTACAATACAGAGGCAGCTATGCGCAGAGAGCAAAGGTGGCAGAAGTTGTAAGTGGTGACGAAACGCTGGTGGGTCAGACCATTGCGATTTATCACTCTGGAGGACTATACTGTTCTCATAATAAAATCAAGTTTGAGAGTAGTCTTGAGTTGATGTATCCTGAAAATTTGTACCATGTATACTTGAATGAATCGGAACTGAATGAATACATGGAGGAGAAGGAGTTCTACTTTTAAAAGGAGAAGTTTTTTCTGTAACGAAAAGAAGATTTCGGAGTCATATGGATAGAAAGACGAGAGGAGGGGCGTGCTTGCAGGAATTTGAAGAGCTGTACAAGGCATATTATCAGCAGGTGTATCAGTACCTGCTGAAGCTGTGCGGGGATGAGGAGTTGGCGGAGGAAATCACGCAGGAGACTTTTTTTAAAGTGCTCAAGAGCGCAGGCAGCTTTCGGGGACAGTGCAAGTTCTCGGTCTGGGTGTGTCAGATTGCCAAGAATACATTTTACACGCATCTAAAAAAGAAGAAGCGATTTGCGGATGTCCCGGTGGAGGAGCTGTCGGTAGACGCGGGGACGGATCTTGAGAAAATGATGGTCGACCGGGAGATGGCGATGAAGATTCACGCCGTTTTACACAAGCTGGATGAGCCGTACCGCGAGGTGTTCTGGATGCGGACATTCGGGGAATTGTCTTTTGCAGAGATTGCATCTATCCATGGGAAAAGTGAGAGCTGGGCGAGGGTGACGTATCACCGCGCAAAAATGAAAATCAAGGAGGAGTCAGATGAAATATCCATGTAGTTTAATCCGGGATCTTCTGCCGCTCTATTGTGATGAGGTGGCGAGCGGGGAGAGCAGAGATGCAGTGGAAGAGCATCTCAAAGAGTGTGACAGTTGCAGAGAATATTATAGCAGGATGTGCGGCGCGGATGAGGTCGTGGCGCTGCTGTACGATGAGGAGCGGCAGATGGAGGCGGCGGCATCCTATCAGAAGATGTACAAAAAGGTTGCGAGAAAGATTGGAAAGATCATCGCAATTACGGTACTTGTAGTTGTAATATTGATGCTCTTGTTATATGGAGTCATCGTCGGATATCTTAAAATTTCTTCGGAGACCTCAAAAGAAACTTACAACGATATCAAGGCGTATGAACAATATCGACGCGGCGAAAATGCGATAAAAAATTTTACGATGGTCGACGCGGCGGATGCTATTTTTCCGGAGCGGATCGAGGATGGAATGCGGGCGGACGATTTTCTTATGATGTATGAAAGCCCATGGGATTCTAATTATCTCGGTTACCTCGTTGTCGGGTATGAGGAGGAAGACTACCGGAAGGAAGTGGAACGCTTGTCGCAGTACCCATCGACGGATTATGTTGGAATCTATGGGGCGACAGGGTTTGGCGATTGCGAGGTGCTCGCGATGGACGCGTCCTATTCAGGTTTCGTCTATGCCATATCCGATGGCATTGCCGCATCTGTCGGCAAGAATACAATCATCTACGTGGAACTGATTTTCCCAGGGTATGAGATGGAGATCGATTATGAGAAATATCTTCCGCAGGAGTATCTGCCGGATGGACTCGATGTGGGAAAGGGGAATCCGACCAACCGGAAATTTGTAGAGAGACATGAGCGCACAAAGGAGGACTGATCTTTATGTTTTTAGAGTTTTTAATGATTTTTTTCGTGTCAATGGTGCCGTTGATAGAACTGCGGGTAGCAGTTCCAATCGCAGTTGGATTGGGACTGCCGATTGTGCCGTCCTATATCGTCTGTGTTCTGGGAAACATGTTGCCCGTCCCGTTTATTTTCCTGTTTGCCAGAAGGATATTGGAATGGGGAAAAGATAAGAAATACATCGGCAGATTTTTTTCGTGGTGCTTGGAAAAAGGGCATAGAGGGGGCGAAAAGTTGAAGGAGAAGGCGGGGAACGGTCTCTTTTTCGCATTGCTGCTCTTTGTGGGAATTCCGGTTCCGGGAACCGGGGCGTGGACAGGAACGCTGGCGGCGAGTATCCTGGATATGGATTTTAAGACAAGCGTAGTTGCAGTTATGTGTGGTGTCATTCTAGCCGGCATCATAATGGGATTAGGCAGCTCGGGGCTGTTTTATCTGTTTTAGAGAGAGGCGCTTGCTTTGGCGGGCGTCTTTTTATATACTGATTAGGTAGTCGTATAGACGGGTATGTTGCTAGCGTCAAAAGAAAATAAAGATTGGTTTCAAGGAATTTTTACAGTTGCATCCCCGGAAACAACAATCTCTCCGTTCTGATTATACACATTTGTTTCCAATACAAGAATATCTTTCTTTAGGATATCCCTGACCGTAACCTGAGCCGTGATGGTATCCCCGATATAGGTTGGCTTTTTGAAATCTATATGTTGCGATAAATAGATGGTTCCTTTTCCGGGAAAATAGTTTCCAAGCACAGTTGAGATATAGGATGCCACCAACATTCCATGGCAGATTCTTTTTCCAAAGATGGACTTAGCGGCTTCCACTTCATTCATATGCAGCGAATTAAAGTCGCCGGAAAATCCAGCAAACATCGCAACATCCGATTCGGTCAATGTTTTTGAAAAACTTCCGCTCTGACCGATGGAGTATTTGGGATTCATCACCATCTCTCTTTTAAAAAAATAATCATCAATTAGAATACCGTTGTAGTTGTAATTTCCACGGATGGAGTGCCATGTTTCCTTACTTATTCCCATTTGAACAATATCTAAATACTGACCATTTTTGCAGATATGCTCTTTTCTTGTTCCTTCTATAACAGCGCCAAATTTTTGATGAATGGAGATGACTTTTTCATTAAAGCAAAAAACCTCGCAACATACTTTGTGTAACTTTAGCTTGTCAAAGGCATAATCATATAGATTGCATTCAAGCAGTGTTGCAATCCCGCGTCCTCGAAAGGACGTATCAGCGATGTAATATGCCCAATCACATCGCCCGTTTTGGGTGTCAATATTGATAATATCGATTAAACCAATATCTGTGCCATCCATCTGAATAATCCAATAGATTTCTTCTTCAGACGACATTATTTTTTTGAACCATCTCTTTTGACCGTCAATGGTCAATTGGGGATCTGTATACATATATTTTGTGACTTCCGGCATCATTCTCCATTTCATAATCATTTCTAAGTCATTTCCGTGAATTTTTCTCAATTTTAATCCCATGGTGATTATCCCCTCCTATGCTCCTGGTTGATAGAAAAACATGTGGCGGTTTTGTCAAAATGTGTACTTTTTGATAAGTGCTATTTGGCAGCTTTGTTGATATGTAATGTAACAACGAAATGCTAATTTATATCTAAATCATAAAAAATCATTGAATTTCTGTATATTTTGTGATAATTTATACAAGTAGGGTTTCCCTATCAAAAAGTACACCTTATGACAGGAAATCAACTTCTTTTCGGCATACGGAGTTCTCTCAGCCGCCTGTAAAATGTAGATTCGCTCATGTCACATCGCCGCAGAATTTCAGTCAGAGGCAATTCTTTTTTCTCCCAATATTTTACAAGTTGTCCGAAATCGTCGGGGATGTTTTTTGCCGGGCGTCCAAATGGAATGCCTTTCGCCTTTGCCGCAGCAATGCCTTCCGCTTGGCGTTTTTTAATATTTTCCCGCTCGTTTTGTGCCACAAAGGATAGAATCTGCAGCACTAAGTCTGCAATAAATGTCCCCATCAGGTCTTTGCCCTGCCTTGTATCCAACAAAGGCATATCTATGACGCAGATGTCTGTTCCTTTTTCTTTTGTAATCATTCTCCATTGGTTCTGGATTTCCTCATAATTGCGTCCCAGACGGTCAATGCTCAAAATATAGAGCAGATCCCCCGCTTTGAGTTTCTCTACCATCTTTTTATATTGAGGGCGGTTAAAATCTTTGCCGGAGAGTTTGTCAATATAAATATTTTTTTGCGGGATGGCAATTTCAGACATTGCTGCTATCTGCCGATCCTCGTTCTGGTCTGTACTTGACACACGCACATACCCATAAATTGTCTTTTTTTCCATATTCATTCCTCCATAAAAATACCCGCCACTATGATTGTGACGGGCAGCCAGTATTAAAAAATCAATAACAGTATCCCACGCAACCAACAATCCAAAGCAGGAATAAATTAACAGTATACCGCATTTGGTGTAAGAGTGCCGTCCTCGTGTTTTTCATTGATGAAAAAATGAATGTTTGTTATAATGTTCACATAGTGTCAGGAGCACGGATAAAATACAGGAGTGTCGTTATAGAATGAATACAGAACATACTATGAAATTTTTATTTGTCCGCCACGGAGAGACAGAATGGAATGTAAAAAAGAAGATTCAGGGAAAGACCGATATTCCTCTGAATGAGAAGGGCGTGCAGCAGGCGGAGGAACTCGCCGAAAAACTTGCGGCACAGGGAAAAAAAGTGGCGAAGGTATACACAAGCCCGCAGCTTCGGGCAAAAAAGACGGCGGAGATATTGGCGGAGGCGCTGCATGCAGAGTGCGTTTGCAGGGACGGACTCCGCGAGATGGAACTTGGACTCTGGGAGGGGAGCAATTGGAGCAGCATCCGCGAGGAGTACGGGGAGAGATATCTGTATTGGAATGCGCACCGCCGCTATACGAAAACGCCGGAGGGGGAGAGCTACAATGACGTTTTAGAGCGGACATTAAAGACGCTGCGGGATATCATGGATGAAGAGACGGAGGATGTCCTGGTGGTGACTCACAGTGCGGTGCTTATGGCGCTGTTTTGTTATATTGCAAAGGAGCCTTTTACGGAAGAAGTCATGCTGGAGCACCACAGACTTGGCAATGCGGAGGCAGCGGAGGTGGACTTCGGGGAAATCGCCGATGCCTGTCACTCGTTTTTTGTGGAAAAAATATAACTGCAACAATAGTTGGATTGCATAAAAAAGTTCCATGGCGATGTTGTCGCCATGGAACTTTTTAAAAATCATCGTCCATGTAGTCATCCATATAGCTGTCATCTAACTCAATATCGAGTTCGTTTTCTAATCCATTCATAATCTCTTCATAGTCATAGCCTTGTAACGCCATGTCGTATGCATAGGCGAACAGACCCATATAAAGAATCATGACAATTCCAACCAGAAAACCGAGGACGGAAGTTACGATACCGCCGATTGCAAGTCCCTTGCCGCCCTGTTTTTTGACAAGTGATACAATACCGAGAATCAGACCGACAATACCGAGGACGGAACCGCCGAAGCAGCAGATGGTCATAGACAGAATACCGATGACAAGTGATGCAATTGCGAGCCCTTTCTTCTGGTCAGGCGTATCCTGCGGCTGATATGGCTGATATGGCTGACCGCTGTATTCTCCATTGTAACCGTTGGTTGCATTATTGTACGGCGTACTGTTAAAATTGCCGTCTGGTGCGTTGTTAAAATTGCTGTCTGTTGTGTTGTTAAAGTTGTTAGGGTTAGTGTCTGTTGTGTTGTTAAAGTTGTTGTTATCCATTTTCTTCTCCTTTTTGTATAGTTATGCATATATTGTATCGTATATTGCATGGGAAATCAAACTATTATAGATGAAAAGATTTCAAACGTTTTTGTTTTTTTGCACAGAAACATTTGAGAAATATGAGAAATGGAGTAGAATAGAGACAGAAATAGAAGCGGAGGAAAAATTTTGAGCAGCAGAAAGTATATGAGGACAAGACAATTGAAACCGGGGATGAGGCTTGATCACGCCGTTGTGGACCGTCTTGGCCGCAATCTGGTACAGCGGGGCTCTGAGCTGGATGAATATGTAATCAATTCCATGTTGAAAATGGGCATCATGAGTGTCTATATACAGGACGGAGAAGATTCCGGAGATGAGGGAAAAGTACAGATATCCCGATCTGCACAGGAAAAGATAGAGAAATTGAGAACGGAGGACTGCGCAAAGGTCAAGCTGTCCGAGAGCGTCCGGGAGCGCGTGGCGGAGGGAATCCAGTTCATATATAACAACCCGGAAGGGGCGGAACTGTCGAATGCGGCAAACAAGATTGCGGACAACCTGATGTCGAGCATAGAGGCGAACAACGCGATTGCAATTGATATCAATGCGTTGAAGACGAGCGACGAATATACGTTCAAACACAGTGTGGATGTTGCAACAATCGCGATGGTTCTCGCAAAGAAGCAGGGGTTGTCGAAGACACAGCTTCACGAGATCGGTGTGGCAGGACTTCTCCATGACGTGGGGAAGACAAAGATTCCGATGTCAATCCTCAACAAGCCGGGCAGTCTCGACGAGGATGAGTTCGCCATTATGAAACAGCATCCGGTCTATGGATACGAGCTCCTCAAGGAGAGGGAGGATATCAGCGTAGGAGTCGCGCTGGGGGTTTTACAGCACCATGAAAAAATAAATGGGATGGGCTATCCCATGGGAGTGGGGGAGGACAAAATCTGCCCTTATGCGAAAATCCTTTCCATCGCGGACATCTACGATGCCCTTGTGACGGAGCGCCCTTACAAAAATGCATATTCCCAGAGGGATGCCGTGGAAATGATTATGTCCATGACGAATGAATTGGATATGACAGCGATGCAGAGTTTTTTAGAGAGCATGATTTTATACCCGGTCGACACGATCGTGGAACTGAGCAATGGAGAGAAAGCAAAGGTCGTAAAAAATGATCCTCATTATATCTTAAGACCAATGGTGGTCGGTCTCACAAGCGGAACAGTCTACAATCTCAGCTATGATATCAGATGTGCAAATATTGTGATTAAGTAGTAGCAAACTCCACAAAAACAGTACGGCATTTTTGTGACATATTTTTGACCGAAAATGATTGACTATGACCGATTCTGATTCTATAATACAAGTAAAGATGAACGATTTTGAAGGAAAATGACCGATTGTGAATCTGAAAAAAGAAAAGGAGGTGAAAGAATGCTGACGGAAGAAAGATTTACAAAGATTTTGTCCATACTAGAAAGTATGGGAAGTGTGACGGTGCAGCAGTTGATGAAGGAACTGGATGCCTCGGAGTCCACAATCCGCAGGGATCTGACGGCGCTCGATGCGAGGGGACTGTTGAACAAGGTGCACGGCGGCGCAATGGTGAAGAACGCAGCCTACAGCACAGTGGATGACAATGTGCTCAACCGAAAGAACAGAAATGCTGCACAGAAGGAGATCATCGGAAAGTATGCGGCGTCGCTGATTGAGCCGGGCGATTTTATCTACCTCGATGCAGGAACGACGACGGAGTGCATCATCGACCACCTCCCAAGTCGGGACGCCGTCTTTGTCACGAACGCCATCACCCATGCGAAGCGTCTGGCGGAGGCAGGCTGTACCGTCTACATTTTAGGCGGAGAGTTCAAGGCGGTCACCGAGGCAATCGTCGGCGAGGAGGCGGTCGCCACTCTGGAGAAGTACAATTTTACCAAGGGCTTTTTCGGGGCGAACGGCATCAGCATCGCAAAGGGATTTTCCACACCGGAGGTCAAGGAGGCTCTCGTTAAGAGAAAGGCGCTGGCAAATTGTAAAGAGAGCTACGTCCTTGCGGATGAGAGCAAATTCTCGCAGATATCGAGCGTCACCTTCGGCGGCTTTGAGAGCGCGACAGTACTCACGACGGGGCTCAGCCAGAAGACATTTTTAAATAAGAAGAACGTAGTGAATATTGAATAGAAGTACCCCGTTTTTGGGGAAAACGCGGCAGCGCACGCTACAGCGGAAGCATATGCCGGCACGGCAGAAAGGAGAGAGGCGCGGATATGATTTATACGGTAACATTTAACCCATCCCTGGACTACATCGTGGATGTGGAACATTTTACCTGCGGGATTGTAAACAGAACTACAAAAGAAATTATATATCCCGGCGGAAAGGGAGTCAATGTCTCGATGGTTTTGCAGAATCTCGGCTTTGAGAATACGGCGCTCGGTTTTCTCGCAGGATTCACCGGGGAGAAGATTCAGGGACTTTTGCAGGAGAGAGGCGTCAATACCGACTTTATCGAGGTGGCGGACGGCATCTCCCGCATCAACGTAAAGCTCCGCTCCGAGGAGGAGACGGAGATCAACGGCAAAGGGCCGCAGATGACGGACGGTGATGTGCAAAAACTCTTCGGCAAACTGGAGAAACTGGCGGACGGCGATACGCTGATTTTAGCGGGCAGCATTCCGGATTCACTGCCGGGCAGCATGTATATGGACATCATGAAATACCTCGCAGACAGGAAGTTAAATATCGTGGTGGACGCTACAAAAGACCTGCTTCTTCCGGTGCTCGGGTATCGGCCGTTTTTGATCAAGCCGAACAATCATGAGCTCGGTGAGATTTTCGGAACAGAGCTCAGGACGCGGGAGGAGGTCGTTCCCTATGCAAAGAAATTGAGAGAGCGGGGCGCGCAGAATGTCCTCGTCTCCATGGCGGGGGAGGGGGCAGTGCTCGTCACCGGGACGGGGGATGTCCTGACGGCAGAGGCGCCGAAAGGAAAGCTGGTCAATTCCGTGGGGGCAGGGGATTCCATGGTAGCCGGTTTTGTGGCGGGGTATCTTGAGAGCCGCGATTATGAAAAAGCGTTTTTGATGGGGCTTTGCACCGGAAGCGCCTCCGCATTTTCGGAGGAACTTGCGACAAGAGCAGAAGTTCTTGCGCTGTTACAGAGGACAGAAATTTTATAAAGGAGCATTCCTATAGAACATGAAATTTGACAATTAAAAAAATCTCCCAGTATGATGT